>NZ_JACARZ010000020.1:0-142619 GCF_013386315.1 Pseudomonas sp. P7779
GCAAGCCCGCTCCCACATAAGTACCGCAGTGTTTGAGGGTTGTGGATAACTCAGGTCTTTTTGATTTTGACCGGGCGTTTCCAGCCGTCGATGTTGCGCTGGCGGGCGCGGGCGACGGCCAACTGGGACTTATCCACATCCTGGTTGATGGTGGAACCTGCGGCGGTGTTTGAACCATCACCGATAGTGACGGGGGCGATCAGCGAGTTGTTGGAGCCGATAAACACGTCTTCGCCAATGGTCGTCTGGTACTTGTTGGCGCCGTCGTAATTGCAGGTGATGGCGCCTGCGCCGATATTGCTGCGGGCACCGATCACTGCATCGCCGAGGTAAGCCAGATGGCCGGCCTTGGCGTCGTCACCCATCCGGGCGTTTTTCAGTTCGACAAAGTTACCCACGTGGGCCCTGGCTCCCAACACGCTGCCCGGACGCAAACGCGCGAACGGGCCGGCATCGCTGCCCTCGCCCATCACCGCACCGTCGATATGGCTGTTGGCCTTGATCACCACACCCTTGCGCAGGGTGCTGTCCTTGATCACGCAGTTCGGCCCGATCACCACGTCGTCTTCAATGACCACGCGGCCTTCGAGAATCACGTTGATATCGATCAGCACGTCGCGGCCAACGGTGACGTCACCCCGCACATCGAAACGTGCCGGATCACGCAGCGTCACGCCCAGCGCCATCAGGCGGCGGCCTTCACGCAGTTGGTAGTGACGCTCCAGCTCCGCCAGTTGCTTGCGGTCGTTGGCGCCCTGCACTTCCATCGGGTCGTGGGGCTGTTCGGTGGCTACCACCAGGCCATCGCTGACGGCCATCTCGATGACGTCGGTCAGGTAGTACTCGCCTTGGGCGTTGTTGTTGGACAAGCGGCTCATCCAGTCAGCCAGGCGGTCAGCCGGCACAGCGAGGATGCCGGTGTTGCCTTCAGTGATGGCGCGCTGGGCTTCGCTGGCGTCTTTATGCTCGACGATGGCGGCGACCTTGCCGTCAGCGTTGCGCACGATGCGACCGTAGCCGGTCGGGTCGTCCAACTCGACAGTGAGCAAGCCCATCTGGCCTGGCACCACGTGCTTGAGCAGGCGCTGCAAGGTTTCCACTTCGATCAGCGGCACGTCACCGTAGAGGATCAGCACGGTGTCGGCCTTGATGAACGGCACGGCCTGCGCGGTGGCATGGCCGGTACCCAATTGCTTGTCCTGCAATACGAAATTCAGGTCATCCGCCGCCAGCCGCTCACGCACCACATCGGCACCGTGGCCGATCACCACATGAATGCGCTGTGGATCCAGCTGCCGGGCGCTGTGGATAACATGGCCAAGCATGGAGTTGCCGGCAACCGGGTGCAGCACCTTGGGCAGGGCCGAACGCATACGGGTGCCCTGGCCTGCGGCAAGAATTACGATTTCGAGAGACATGAATGGCTACCAATCCTGGGCGGTCAGACTTCAGACCAAAGAAGTGTTTTGCAAAAAAAGAAAAAGGGTAGCCGAGGCTACCCTTTTTAATCAATCACGCATGAGGTTTGACGGCTTAGCCGCCAAACTTCTTGCGGATCTGCTGGACGGTGCGCAGCTGAGCTGCGGCCTCGGCCAGACGTGCAGCAGCAGAACCGTAGTCGAAATCTGCGCCTTTTTCGTTCAGGGCCTTCTCGGCAGCCTTGACGGCTTCCTGAGCGGAGGCTTCATCCAGGTCGGCAGCACGTTGCACGGTGTCGGCAAGTACCTTGACCATGTTCGGCTGAACCTCGAGGAAACCACCGGAGATGTAAAACACCTCCCGTTCCCCGCCCAGCTTGGTCAGAGTGATCGGACCAGGCTTCAAGGATGTAATCAATGGCGCGTGGCCAAAGTTAATACCCAGGTCGCCCAGTTCGCCGTGTGCAATCACACTCTCGATCTGACCGGAGAAGATTTCCCCTTCCGCGCTGACGATATCGCAATGGAATGTCATAGCCATCTGCTTGCCTCAACCTGATTAGCGCCCGTTACCGGGCGCCGGAATTACAGTTTCTTGGCTTTCTCGATCGCTTCTTCGATGCCGCCGACCATGTAGAACGCTTGTTCTGGCAGGTGGTCGTAGTCACCGTTGAGGATGCCTTTGAAGCCAGCAATGGTGTCTTTCAGGGAAACGTATTTACCCGAGGCACCGGTGAAGACTTCAGCCACGAAGAACGGCTGCGACAAGAAGCGCTGGATCTTACGAGCGCGGGATACCAACTGCTTGTCGGTTTCCGACAGCTCGTCCATACCCAGGATCGCAATGATGTCCTTCAGTTCTTTGTAACGCTGCAGAACGTACTGGACGCCGCGAGCGGTGTCGTAGTGTTCCTGGCCGATGACGTTCGGGTCCAGCTGGCGCGAAGTCGAGTCCAGTGGATCGACCGCTGGGTAGATACCCAGGGAGGCGATGTCACGGGACAGTACGACGGTGGCGTCCAAGTGGGCGAACGTGGTCGCTGGCGACGGGTCAGTCAAGTCATCCGCAGGTACGTATACCGCTTGGATCGAGGTGATCGAACCGTTTTTGGTCGAAGTGATACGCTCTTGCAGAGTACCCATCTCTTCGGCCAGGGTCGGCTGGTAACCTACTGCGGAAGGCATACGGCCCAGCAGTGCGGATACTTCAGTACCGGCCAGGGTGTAACGATAGATGTTGTCGACGAACAGCAGAACGTCGTTACCTTCGTCACGGAACTTCTCGGCCATGGTCAGGCCGGTCAGTGCTACGCGCAGACGGTTACCCGGCGGCTCGTTCATCTGACCGTAAACCAGTGCCACTTTGTCCAGAACGTTGGAATCCTTCATCTCGTGGTAGAAGTCGTTACCCTCACGAGTACGCTCACCCACACCGGCGAACACGGAATAACCGCTGTGCTCGATGGCGATGTTACGGATCAGTTCCATCATGTTTACGGTTTTGCCTACACCGGCACCACCGAACAGACCGACTTTACCGCCCTTG
The DNA here is from genome assembly GCF_013386315.1 of Pseudomonas sp. P7779. Classification (NCBI taxonomy): domain Bacteria; kingdom Pseudomonadati; phylum Pseudomonadota; class Gammaproteobacteria; order Pseudomonadales; family Pseudomonadaceae; genus Pseudomonas; species Pseudomonas sp. P7779. The sequence continues at coordinate 2,965 of NZ_JACARZ010000020.1, forward strand.
GCGAACGGGCAAACCAGGTCGATAACCTTGATGCCGGTTTCCAGCAGGTCGTTGCCGCCTGCTTGTTCCGCGAAGGAAGGCGCAGGACGGTGAATGCCCCAGCGCTCTTCGGTGTCGATTGGACCGGCTTCGTCGATCGGGTTACCGAGGACGTCCATGATCCGGCCCAGAGTCGCTTTACCGACCGGTACGGAGATGGCTGCGCCAGAGTCAGTGACTTCCAGACCGCGCTTCAAGCCTTCGGTGGAACCCATTGCAATGGTACGAACCACGCCGTCGCCCAGCTGCTGCTGAACTTCCAGGGTGGTGCCTGCATCGCTTTTGACTTTCAAAGCGTTGTAGATGCTCGGTACGCTGTCGCGTGGGAATTCCACGTCGATAACGGCGCCGATGATTTGAACGATACGTCCGCTACTCATAGCTGGATCCTCTGAATATTTGAACCGTTAAACCGCGGCAGCGCCGCCGACGATTTCCGAGATCTCTTGGGTGATCGCAGCCTGACGCGCCTTGTTGTAGATCAGCTGCAAATCGCTGATCAAATCACCGGCGTTGTCGGTAGCGTTCTTCATCGCGATCATCCGCGCAGCTTGTTCAGCCGCGTTGTTCTCGACCACCGCCTGGTACACCTGCGACTCCACGTAGCGCACCATCAAGCCGTCAAGCAGCTCTTTGGCGTCTGGTTCGTAGAGGTAGTCCCAGTGGTGCTTGAGTTCTTGTTCCGGGGCGGCCACCAATGGAATCAACTGCTCCACGGTAGGCTGTTGCGTCATGGTGTTGATGAACTTGTTGGATACCACGGAGAGGCGGTCAATCCGGCCTTCCAGGTATGCATCCAGCATCACCTTGACGCTGCCGATCAAATCATTGATCGACGGTTCTTCACCCAGGTGGCTGATAGCTGCAACGACGTTACCGCCGAAGTTGCGGAAAAAGGCCGCACCCTTGCTACCGACCACACACAGATCGATCTCGACGCCTTTTTCGCGGTTTACCGCCATGTCCTTGACCAGGGCCTTGAACAGGTTGGTATTCAAACCACCGCACAAACCACGGTCACTGCTCACCACGACATAACCGACGCGCTTTACTTCGCGATCGATCATGAACGGGTGGCGATATTCCGGGTTGGCGTTGGCCAGATGACCAATAACCTGGCGGATACGCTCCGCGTAGGGACGGCTAGCAGCCATGCGCATTTGTGCCTTGCGCATTTTGCTGACCGCCACTTTTTCCATGGCGCTGGTGATCTTTTGCGTGCTTTTGATGCTCGCAATCTTACTGCGAATCTCTTTTGCGCCTGCCATGTAACACCTATCAGGTTAGCAAGCGGGAGCCTCGCGGCCCCCGCTGCGGCTTACCAGGTTTGGGTGGCCTTGAACTTCTCGATACCGGCTTTGATGCCAGCGTCGATGTCGTCATTGAAGTCACCCTTCACGTTGATCTTCGCCATCAATTCGGCGTGATCGCGGTTGAAGTAAGCAATCAGCGCTTGTTCGAAGCTGCCGACCTTGGTGATTTCAACGTCGGTCAGGAACCCACGCTCAGCGGCATACAGCGACAGCGCCATGTCAGCGATCGACATTGGTGCGTATTGCTTCTGCTTCATCAGCTCGGTAACGCGCTGACCATGCTCAAGTTGCTTACGGGTCGCTTCGTCCAGGTCAGAAGCGAACTGGGCGAATGCCGCCAGTTCACGGTACTGAGCCAGAGCGGTACGGATACCACCGGAGAGCTTCTTGATGATCTTGGTCTGAGCGGCACCACCCACACGGGATACCGAAACACCGGCGTTCACTGCAGGACGGATCCCGGAGTTGAACATGGCCGATTCCAGGAAGATCTGACCGTCGGTGATGGAAATCACGTTGGTCGGAACGAACGCGGAAACGTCGCCAGCCTGGGTTTCGATGATCGGCAGTGCGGTCAGGGAACCGGTTTTGCCGGTCACTGCGCCGTTGGTGAACTTCTCTACGTATTCTTCCGAAACGCGGGATGCGCGCTCCAGCAGACGGGAGTGGAGATAGAACACGTCGCCTGGGTAAGCTTCACGGCCTGGTGGACGGCGCAGCAGCAGGGAAATCTGGCGGTAAGCCACTGCTTGCTTGGACAGATCGTCATAAACGATCAGCGCGTCTTCACCGCGGTCGCGGAAGTATTCGCCCATGGTGCAACCGGAGTACGGTGCCAGGAACTGAAGTGCAGCGGATTCCGAAGCACTGGCGGCCACGACGATGGTGTTAGCCAGGGCGCCGTTTTCTTCCAGCTTGCGAACCACGTTGGCGATGGTCGATTGTTTCTGACCGATGGCTACGTAGACGCAGAAAATCCCGCTGTCTTTCTGGTTGATGATCGCGTCGATCGCCAGAGCGGTTTTACCGATCTGACGGTCACCGATGATCAGCTCACGCTGGCCACGGCCGACAGGAATCATGGCATCGACAGCCTTGTAGCCAGTCTGTACAGGCTGGTCTACCGACTTACGCCAGATCACGCCTGGAGCAACTTTCTCGACCGCATCGGTCTCGGTGTTGTTCAGCGGACCTTTGCCGTCAACTGGGTTACCCAGTGCGTCGACAACGCGACCCAGCAGTTCCTTACCAACCGGAACTTCCAGGATGCGGCCTGTGCACTTGGCGCTCATGCCTTCGGCCAGAGTCTGGTAGGAGCCCAATACAACGGCACCTACAGAGTCTTGCTCCAGGTTGAGGGCCATACCGTAGACGCCGCCCGGAAACTCGATCATCTCGCCGTACATTACGTCGGCCAGACCGTGAATCCGCACGATGCCGTCAGATACGCTGACGACAGTGCCTTCGTTACGGGCTTGGGAGGTCACATCGAGCTTGTCGATGCGGCCCTTGATAATTTCACTTATTTCGGAAGGATTGAGTTGCTGCATTGCTCTGCTGCCCCTTCAAACTCAAGATTTCAATGCTTCGGCAAGATTCGCGAGTTTGCCGCGAATCGAGCCATCGATAACCAGGTCGCCGGCGCGAATGATGACACCACCAATCAGGGTGGCATCCTCCGCAACTTGCAGGCGCACTTCCCGGTCGAGTCGTGCACTGAGAACCTTGGCGAGTTTGTCTTGCTGTTCTTGGTTCAATGCAAAAGCACTGGTCACTTCAACATCTACCGATTTCTCTTGTTCGGCCTTGTACAGGTCAAACAGAGCGGCGATCTCCGGCAGAAGCGGGAGACGGTCGTTTTCGGCAACGACGTGGATGAAGTTCTGCACTTTCACATCAAACTTGTCGCCGCACACGTCAATAAACGTGGCGGCCTTGTCTGCGCTCGTCAGTCGCGGGGCCTTGAGCACGCGCTGCATGGTGTCGTCTTGCGACACTGCTGCAGCCAGGCCGAGCATGGCTGACCAAGAGGCCAGCTGCTGGTGGGCCTGGGCGTGCTCGAAGGCTGCCTTAGCGTAAGGTCGGGCCAACGTGGTCAATTCTGCCATGATCGCCCTCGCTTAAATTTCAGCAGCCAGTTTGTTTACCAGCTCCGCGTGCGCGTTTTGATCGATTGTGGCACCCAGGATCTTCTCAGCACCGCCGACGGCCAGAGCACCCAGTTGGGCACGCAGCGCATCTTTGACACCGTTCAGTTCCTGCTCGATCTCGGCTTGAGCCTGAACCTTCACACGGTCAGCGTCGATACGGGCTTTTTCAACAGCCTCTTCAACGATCTGGTTACCGCGTTTCTTGGCTTGCTCAATGATTTCAGCTGCCTGAGCTTTCGCTTCGCGCAGTTGTTGACCCGCTTTATCTTGGGCCAACTCCAGGTCGCGAGCTGCTCGTGCGGCAGCGTCCAGTCCGTCTGCGATCTTCTTCTGACGTTCGTGCAAAGCCGCGATGACCGGAGGCCATACGAACTTCATGCAGAAAACTACAAAAATCAAGAACGCTAAGGACTGACCAATAATGGTTGCATTAATGTTCACGCCAATACCTCGCTCGTTCGTTGCACAACACACCAATCACTCGAAAAAACGAGTGATTAACCGGCGAGTTGACCAACGAAGGGGTTCGCGAAGGTGAAGAACAGAGCGATACCAACACCGATCATGGTCACGGCGTCGAGCAGGCCGGCGACGATGAACATTTTAACTTGCAGCATTGGAACCATTTCTGGCTGACGCGCTGCGCCTTCCAGGAACTTGCCGCCCAGCAGGCCGAAACCAATGGCAGTACCCAGGGCGCCCAGGCCGATCAACAGTGCAACAGCGATAGCGGTTAGACCAACTACAGTTTCCATCTTTCCTCCCGACTTTTACGTCGTATGGTTTAGGTTTTTTAGATTTTAAAGCGGTAAAACAAATCGTTTCATAGCCCTTCAGGGCTACCCTCCCGTTTGACCGGGAGGGACATCAGACTAGTCGAGACTGGTCTTAATGGTTCTCTTCGTGCGCCATCGACAGGTAGACGATGGTCAGCATCATGAAGATAAACGCCTGCAGGGTGATGATCAGGATGTGGAACACAGCCCACGCCCACTGCAGAACAATGCCCAGGCCGCTAAGCCAGAGCAGACCACTGCCGAACATCACAGCGATCAGAATGAACACCAGCTCGCCGGCATACATGTTGCCGAACAGTCGCAGGGCCAGGGAAATCGGCTTGGCGACCAGGGTCACGAACTCCAGCAGGAAGTTCACCGGGATCAGCAGCGCTTGAACGAAGATGTTCTTGCTGCCGAACGGGTGCAGGGTCAGTTCGCCGATGAAGCCGCCGATGCCCTTGATCTTGATGCTGTAGAAAATGATCAACGCGAACACCGACAGGGCCATGCCCAGGGTGGCGTTAGGGTCCGTGGTCGAAACCGCACGGAATGGAATGTGGTGATCGCCGGAGATCAGGATGGCCAGCTGAGGAATCCAGTCGACCGGGATCAGGTCGACGGCGTTCATCAGGAACACCCAGACGAAGATGGTCAGTGCCAACGGTGCAATCACCGCGCTACGACCATGGAAGCTGTCCCGCACGCTGCCATCGACGAATTCGACCAATACTTCAACGAAGTTCTGCAAAGCACCTGGCTGACCGGAAGTCGCCTTCTTTGCCGCCATGCGGAAAATCAGGACGAAGATCAGGCCCAATGCGACAGACCAGCCCAGAGTATCCAGGTGGAATGCCCAGAAGCCCATTTCTTTGGCTTCTGCTGCGGAGTGGGCAAAGCCCCAGCCGCCGTTGGGAAGCTGACCGAAGGTCAGGTTCTGCAAGTGGTGCTGGATATAGCCCGAAGCGGTTGTTTCTGCCATGGTTGCCTCAAACGCCCTAAGGTTTCGAAAGTCTTGTTTTCATTAGCAGGGGAGCGAACCAGCTGACCAGTTGGGTCAACACGAAGACGCCGAATACAGCCAGCGGCGCCAATGGCTTCACACCTGCAAAGGTCAGTGCAAACAGCACTGCCGTCAAAATCAATTTCCCCGCTTCGCCGGCATAAAAAGACCGGACGATAGCCTGGGCTGCTCGGGCGCCGGAAAACCGAAAGGCCCTGTGAGCAAAATACATATTGGGCAGCAAGGCTATCAGGCCTCCGCAGAGTCCCGAGTATCCGGCTACGACTCCATACCAATACCAGAGCGCCAAAGAGGCGATCAGTAAAATGACAAATTGAGCCACTAAAACCGGGAAAACGGCCAAGCGATGGAACGGCAACGTGTTTGGCGTGCGGGTTTCCATCACTCTTGCTCCTCAATGGTCGGCTGCCGGAAATCAATAACTTGGCATAATTTGTGCCGACAAAATGCGCGCAGAGTATAGGGGCGGTTCTGCCCCTATTCAACTGCCGGGTAGTGATTTCCGACTGCGCGCTACAGAAGCAATTGTTTCAGCGGATGTGGGCAAGGACGCCCTGAAGCTCATCCAATGAGTTATATCCGATGACCAATTGCCCTTTGCCTTTCTTGCCATGACGAATTTGCACCGCAGAGCCTAGGCGTTCGGCCAGGCGCTGCTCCAGGCGTGCAATATCCGGATCAGGTTTGGCGGTTTCGACCGGTGCAGGTTTGCCACTGAGCCACTGGCGAACCAGGGCCTCGGTCTGACGAACGGTGAGGCCTCGTGCGACAACGTGTCGCGCCCCCTCAACCTGTTGATTTTCCGGCAAACCGAGCAAAGCACGGGCATGACCCATTTCCAGGTCGCCATGGGAAAGCATGGTTTTGATGACTTCCGGCAGCGCGATCAGGCGCAACAGGTTGGACACGGTAACCCGGGACTTGCCCACCGCATCCGCGACTTCCTGCTGAGTCAGTTTGAATTCCTGCTGCAAACGCTGCAGGGCGATCGCTTCCTCGATCGGATTGAGGTCTTCACGCTGGATGTTCTCGATCAACGCCATGGCGATGGCGGTTTCATCCGGCACATCGCGCACCATTGCCGGAATGGTTTCCTTGCCGGCCTGCTGGCTGGCGCGCCAGCGGCGCTCGCCGGCGATGATTTCAAAGCGGCCTGCACCAATCGGGCGCACCACGATCGGCTGCATCACGCCCTGGGCCTTGATCGAATTCGCCAATTCCTCCAGCGCCTGCGGGTCCATGTCCCGGCGCGGCTGGTATTTGCCGCGCTGGATCAGGTCCAGCGGCAGGTGCTGCAGCTCGCGCTCGTCGGCCTGCACTGCCTGTTCTTCAAGCGAAGTGACAGTCGGACCACTCAGCAGTGCATCCAGTCCACGTCCGAGACCTCGTTTCTTGACGGCCATGGGGATTCCTTAAGTTGGCTGGGCTGCAGCGGTGCGTGAATTACGGCGTTGACGGCGAACCATCTCGCCGGCCAGCGCCAGATAGGCAATGGCGCCGCGGGAAGACTTGTCGTACGCCAGCGCGGGCATGCCATAGCTTGGCGCTTCGGCCAGGCGGATGTTGCGTGGAATCACGGTGTCGTAGAGCTGATCGCCGAAGTGTTCCTTGAGCTGTGCCGACACATCGTTCATCAGGCTCAGGCGCGGGTCATACATGGTCCGCAGCAGGCCTTCGATTTGCAGGTTCGGGTTGAGCAACTCGGCGATACGCTTGATGTTATCCACAAGGTCGCTCAAGCCTTCGAGCGCGAAATACTCGCACTGCATGGGGATAATCACCCCGTCGGCCGCAACCAGTGCGTTCAACGTCAGCATCGACAGCGACGGCGGGCAGTCGATCAAAATGTAGTCGTAATTCTCGCGGATCGGCGCCAGGGCGCTGCGCAGACGGCTTTCTTTCATCTGCATTTCCAGCAGCACCACTTCCGCCGCGGTCAAATCGCGGTTGGCCGGCAGCAGTTGATAACCGCCGTGCTCGGAGAAGTGCATGGCCTGGGCCAGGTCGCACTCGCCAATCAGCAAGTCGTAGACCGAGTTTTCCAGGCCGTGTTTATCCACACCGCTACCCATGGTGGCGTTGCCCTGTGGATCGAGATCGATCAACAGCACCCGACGCTTGGTAGCGACCAGGGATGCTGCGAGGTTGATGCAGGTGGTGGTTTTGCCCACGCCACCTTTCTGGTTCGCTATCGCGAATACCTTAGCCATTCTTGCTTGTGTTCCCAATCATGCCGTGCGGCGCAGTATCAGCAGATGGCGTTGGCCTTGGCAACCGGGTACGGCCAAGGCGTGTTCGCTATCGAGGTGGAAGTCTGCCGGCAATGCTAACAGCTCGTCGCTTGGATGAATGCCCTTCATTGCCAGCCAACGGGTATCGCGGTCGCCGAGGTGGCGGGTCCAGTTGCTGAAGTTCTCCATGCTGCTGAACGCCCGGGAAACAATTCCGTTGAAAGGCTGTTCAGGCGTAAAGGCTTCGACGCGACTGTGGATAACTTGCAGGTTATCCAGCTTGAGTTCGAGTTTGACCTGGGTCAGGAAGCGGGTTTTCTTGCCGTTGCTGTCCAGGCAGGTCACTTGCGACTCCGGAAACAGGATCGCCAGCGGGATGCCGGGCATGCCGCCGCCGCTGCCAACGTCGAGCCAGCGGCCGTTTTCGATAAACGGCATCACGCTGAGACTGTCGAGCAGATGGCGGGAGACCATTTCGTCCGGGTCACGCACCGCCGTGAGGTTGTAAGCCTTGTTCCATTTGATCAACAGGGCCAGATAACCCAGCAGCAACTCGTGCTGGGCTTCGGTCAAGTTGACGCCAAGCTGGCGAGCACCTGTGGATAACTCTTCGGCGTGTTGCGAGGTGACCAACGAACTCAAGCGCTTTGCTCCAACTGACGGCCCGCGCCGCGTTTTTTCAAATGAATCATCAACAGCGAAATGGCTGCCGGCGTGACGCCCGGGATACGGGACGCCTGGCCCAGGGTCTCCGGTCGAGTTATCCCCAGCTTGCCTTGGATCTCTTTCGACAGCCCGGAAATGTTTGTGTAATCGATATCCACAGGCAGCTTGGTGTCTTCGCTGGCCCGCAGACGAGCGATCTCATCCTGCTGACGGTCAATGTAACCGGCGTATTTGGTCTTGATTTCGACCTGCTCGGCAACCTGTGGATCTTCTGCGCCAGCGCCGGTGACCGAGATCAGACCAGCGTAGTCGATTTCCGGCCGGGACAGCAGGTTCAGCAAGTTGTATTCGTGAGTCAGCGGCGTGCCGAATTTTTCGGCAATCGCATCGCCTTGCTCGGTGCCCGGGCGAACCCAGGTACTTTTCAGGCGTTGCTCTTCCAACTCGATACTTTCGCGTTTTTTGCAGAAGGCCGCCCAACGCACGTCGTCGACCAGGCCCAATTCGCGACCTTTTTCGGTCAAGCGCAGGTCGGCGTTGTCTTCCCGCAGGATCAGGCGGTATTCGGCCCGGGACGTAAACATCCGGTACGGTTCCTGGGTTCCGAGGGTGATCAGGTCGTCGACCAACACACCGATGTACGCCTCATCGCGACGCGGGCACCAGCTGTCTTTGCCCTGTGCACGCAGTGCCGCGTTGGTTCCGGCCAGCAAACCCTGGGCGCCGGCTTCTTCGTAACCGGTGGTGCCGTTGATTTGCCCTGCAAAGAACAAACCACCGATGACCTTGGTTTCCAGGCTGTATTTCAGGTCACGCGGGTCGAAGTAGTCGTACTCGATGGCGTAGCCAGGACGCACGATGTGCGCATTTTCCATACCGCGAATCGACTGCACGATCTGGATTTGCACGTCGAACGGCAAGGAAGTTGAAATCCCGTTCGGGTACAGCTCGTGGGTAGTCAGACCTTCCGGTTCGATAAAGACCTGGTGGCTTTCCTTGTCGGCAAAGCGGTGGATCTTGTCTTCGATCGACGGGCAGTAGCGCGGGCCAATACCTTCGATCACCCCGGAATACATCGGCGAACGGTCGAGGTTCGCAGCAATGATTTCGTGGGTGCGAGCGTTGGTATGGGTAATCCAGCAACTGACCTGTTTCGGATGCTGTTCCTTGGAGCCCATGAACGACATCACCGGGATCGGTGTATCACCGGCTTGCTCGGTCATCACCGAGAAATCCACAGACCGGCCATCAATTCGCGGCGGCGTGCCGGTTTTCAGGCGACCAACACGCAGTGGCAGTTCGCGAAGGCGCTGAGCCAGGGCGATTGACGGTGGATCACCGGCGCGGCCACCGGAATAGTTCTGCATACCGATGTGGATAAGTCCGCCGAGGAAGGTACCGGTGGTCAACACCACGGATTCTGCGAAGAAACGCAGGCCCATTTGCGTGACAACACCGCGTACCTGGTCTTGTTCGACGATCAGGTCATCGGCTGCCTGTTGAAATATCCACAGGTTCGGCTGGTTTTCCAGGGTTTCGCGGACAGCGGCCTTGTACAGGATGCGGTCGGCTTGAGCACGTGTGGCTCGTACGGCCGGGCCTTTGCGACTGTTCAATACGCGAAATTGAATACCACCCTTATCGGTGGCCATGGCCATCGCGCCGCCCAGGGCATCGATTTCCTTGACCAGGTGGCTTTTGCCAATCCCGCCGATCGCGGGGTTGCAGCTCATGGCGCCGAGGGTTTCCACGTTATGCGTCAGCAACAGGGTTTTTGCCCCCATGCGTGCTGACGCCAGTGCTGCCTCGGTACCGGCATGACCGCCGCCGATGACGATCACTTCAAAACGGGAAGGGAAATCCACCACGCACCTCGTGCCTGCTTCTGTAGGTAATTAGGAATGAGCGTTCGAGATCAGGTTTTCGAACGAGTCGGCAAGTATAGGGACTTCGCCCTTCCTAAAGAACCCTTTGCACAAAATTTAACCAGCTGTGGATGAATCACGAACAATAGAAATTAAAAGAGAGAAATTTATTAAATCTTTGTTTTTATGTTTATTTCTACTGAGGCATGTTTCTGTGGATAGATCTCTACAGGCCTTTATTTACTTTATGTACAGAGATTCAAAAGTCTGTGGTTAGGTGCCAATGAGGCCCTTGGATAAGTGCTTTAAGCCTGTGGATTAAACGGGTGGTTATCCACAGAGGGGTTTTTACTCAGGTTTCAAGCCTGGTTATCAACTGGGCACAGGGGCGGTTATTCACAGGGCTTAATCCACAGAAAATACGGATCCCGATAAGTTTCAGGCAGGCAGATGCCTCCGAAAATCCTCGGTCAGGCAGGAAACAGTTCATTTGCATTTGTGAAACGGGTTGATGGAACGCCTATTGTGAGAAAGCGTCACGGCAGTTAATAATAGTTATTATCATTAACCTGCCTCGTCACCTCTCATGGCCCTTCCCTCTCATACCGTTGCAGTCCAACACATCTATGAGCAGCACCATTCGTGGTTGCACAGCTGGCTCAAGGGAAAGTTGCATAACGCCTGCGATGCAGCTGACGTGGCACACGATACGTTCGTGCGGATCCTGGGCGGCCGCAATGCGACGCAGATCCTCGAGCCCAGGGACTACCTGGCCACAGTTGCCCGGGGACTGGTGATTGACCGCTATCGCCGCCGCGCCATTGAGCAGGCCTATCTGCAAACCCTGGCAGACCGGCCCGAAGCGATCGCAATCAGTGAAGAAGACAAGGCCATCATCATTGAAACCCTCGTTGCTGTGGATAAAGCCTTGTGTGGGCTGGGGGAACGGGCCAGGCGAATTTTCATGCTGTCCCAGGTCGAAGGCCTGACTTATCAACAGATCGCCGATCAGTTGCGTGTCTCGCTGACCACCGTCAAGAAACATATGGTTCGGGCCCTGACTGAATGCGCCTTGATCATGGCGGGCATGTAATGGCGGCCCCGGATCGCAAGACGTTCGAAGCCGCCGCCAGTTGGTACGTGCAATTTCAATCGCAGCCACCGACACCCGCGCAACAAAGTGCCTGGCAGCAATGGCTCAACGGCGATCCCTCCCATCAGGCGGCCTGGAACCAGATGGAGCAGTTGCAACGTGGCCTCGGTGCGCTACCCAAGGACTTCACCCGTCGTGCGCTCTCGGCCAGTCAACAACGGCGGCAAGTGCTCAAGCTGATGCTGATGCTCGGTGCCGCCGGGTACTTGGGGTGGAACGTTCAACAACACACATCCCTGGGCAACCTCTGGGCTGACTATCGGACCAAGGTCGGCGAACGACGGCGAATCGGGTTGGCCGACGGCACTCAAATTGACCTCAATACGAACACGGCTATCGACGTACTTTTCGATGGGCAGCAGCGACTGGTCCGTTTGCGTGAGGGGGAAGTACTTATCCACACCGGAAAGTCGGGCCGGCAAACACCGTTTTATGTCGAAACCCATGAGGGTCGTGTTCAAGCCTTGGGTACGCGGTTCACTGTTCGCCAACTGCAAGGGTCGACGCGGGTTGGTGTGCTGGAAGACCGGGTCAGCGTGCAACCCGTCGACCAGCCGGCCCATAGCCGAGTGCTCGGACCTGGTGAAAGTGTCGACTTCGGCACGCAAGACGTAGGCCCCAGCCATATCTATCGCGGGAACCAAGCCGCATGGGTCGACGGCCAACTGATCGTTCTGGATGCGCGACTGGGGGATGTCATCGACGAACTGGCGCGCTATCGGCCGGGCGTTATGCAGTGCGATGCCGCATCAGCGCGGCTGCGGGTGTCCGGCACTTTCCGTCTGGATTCCACCGACGCCGTATTGGCCAACCTGCAGGTCACGCTGCCGATCCACGTGAAGTATTTCACGCGCTATTGGGTCTCCGTCACGCTTACAGCTTGATACTGAAAAAATACTCTCAGCGGGGGTTATCTTTTTTTTACCTGGCGCGGCCCTACAGGTAATCACGATGCTACCTTCAGGGCTTACTCACACATGCGCCTTCCTACAAAACTTCGCCAGCGTCTCTCCCATCACGGCATCACGTATGGCTTGCTGCTGGCCACGGCAGCGACTGCCAGCACCTTGCTATGCACTCGGGCCATTGCTGCCAGCCCAGTGCAACATTACGTGATCGCCTCCGGGCCACTCGACAATGCCTTGAGCCAATTCGCGTCGAAGGCCAATGTGATTCTGTCATTCTCGCCGCAGCAGACGGCGCGCCTGCAAAGTCCTGGGCTGGAGGGTGACTACTCGGTGGAGCAAGGGTTTGCGTTATTGCTGCAAAACTCGGGATTGCAGGCGGCGGTTCAAGGCCCCGGCAGCTACGCGCTGCAGCCGGCTGCGAGCGGGGAACAGCTCATGCTGGCCCCCACTACTGTCAGCACTTATCAACAGACTGGGTTCAATCAGGAAATTGCCGGGGACGTAGGTTACAAGGCGCAAAACAGCCGAATCGGTACCAAGACCAGCACACCATTGTCGGAAACCCCGCGCTCGGTGTCGGTGGTGACCGGTCAGCGCATCAAGGATCAAAAATCCCAGACGCTCACAGAAGTGCTGGGCTATGTGCCGGGAATCTTTGCCCCTCCCTTCGCTGCGGGCGACGGGCTGGCCGGTGACTTGTTCTTCATTCGCGGTTTCAACGCTACGGATTATGGCTACGGCCTGCTGCGCGATGGCTTGCGAGTCCAAGGCAACCGGTATGACACCACCAGCGAACCTTATGGCCTGGAACGGGTGGAGATATTCCGTGGCCCTTCTTCCCTGCTCTACGGCGAAAACGCACCCGGTGGCCTGGTCAACCTGGTGAGTAAACACCCGACAGCTACACCACAAGGCGAAGTTCAGCTGACCTACGGTTCTAATAACCGGCGCCAGGTGGGTGTGGATATCTCCGGTCCCTTGGACGACAGCGGCAATATCCTTGGACGGGTGGTGATGCTCGGCAGGAAGTCCGACACCCAGACCGATCACGTTCCCGATGACCGCCTGTATATCGCACCGTCCCTGACCCTCAATTTCGACGACTACAACACCCTGACGCTGCTGGCCAACTACCAGAAAGACCACACCAATCTTGAACTTGGCCTACCTGCAGCAGGCACGTTACTGACCAACCCCAACGGAAAGCTCTCCAAGCACACCATGCTCGGTGACCCGGATTGGAACACCTTCGAACGGGAAACCTGGAGCACCGGCTACGAGTTCAGCCACAGCTTCAATGATGACTGGCAGTTTCGGCAGAACTCGCGCTACATGCAGTCGCGAATCACCCGCCATGAAACCTGGCCAGGCAACCTGAATAATGCGGGGTTCGGCACACAGCTGAACATGAATGCCTACGACCGCTACAACAAATCGATGGTCTACTCGCTGGATAACCACTTGGAAGGCAAATTCCAGGTAGGCGGGCTGGAAAATACCGTGCTGTTCGGTGCCAGCTATGACCGTACCTCGTTCAGCCAGGATTGGAATGCCGGATTTGCAGGCACGATCAATGTGTATAACCCGGTGTACCTAAGGGACCCATTGACGCCTCTCGCAGTGCAAAACACGTTGCTCGAACAGCAGATGAAAGGTGTTTATGCACAGCTTCAGAGCAAGTATGACCACTGGTTATTCTTGCTCGGCGGGCGGCAGGACTGGGTCGACAGTGATTTTCGCGACAAGGTGGCCAAGGCCGGCAGCATCAGCTCTGAAGACCGCAAGTTCACCTATCAGGGCGGGATCATGTACCAGTTCGACAATGGCCTGACGCCATATGTCAGCTACTCGACCGCGTTCGTTCCGGTACAGCAGATCTCCAATGCCGGCACACCGCTGGACCCGATCACCAGCAGTCAATATGAAGTAGGCCTCAAGTACGAGCCGATCGGCTGGGACACGGCGATGACGTTGTCGGTCTATGACTTGCGCAAGCAGGACGACACGTACCTCGACACCACGACCAATACCTACCGCCAGGTCGGCGAAAGCCGGGCCAAGGGTGTGGAAGTGGAGGTCAACAGCAACCTCACACCTAATTTGAACGTGACTGCGGCCTACACCTACACCGATGCTCGGATTACCAAGGATTCGGCAACGTCGCTCGTGGAAGGTCACCAGATGACCGGTGTTCCGCGTAATCAGGCTTCGGTCTGGGGCAAATACCGCTTTCTTGATGGCCAGCTCAAGGGCTTGTCCGTCGGTGGCGGCGTGCGCTACTTCGACAGCACTTTCGCTTACACCGCGCCTTCTCTTTACGGGAAGCTGGATGCTGGAAGCGTGACGTTGGCGGATGCCGCCATTGGTTACCAGATTGACCAGCACTGGTCGGTAGACGTGAATGCGAAGAACCTGTTCGACAAGGAGTATGTGTCCGGCTGCAACGATGCGGGCCGCTGCTACTGGGGTGAAAGCCGGACGCTACTCGGAACTGTTTCCTACAACTGGTAACCAGCCAGCTGTGGATAACCGCCTATTTCCCGATACAGAAGCTTGAAAAGATCCGCCCCAACAAATCATCGGAGCTGAATGCGCCGGTGATCTCACCCAACAGCTGCTGCGCCTGGCGTAAATCCTCAGCCAGCAGCTCACCGGCTCCTGCCAGCGTCAGTTGCGCACGGCCATGCTCGAGGGCGGCGCTGGCATGCCGCAGTGCCTCCAGGTGCCTGCGACGAGCGCTGAAGCTGCTTTCCGAAGTCTGCTCGTAGCCCATGCACGCTTTCAGATGATCGCGCAGCAGTTCCAGCCCTTCTCCTGCAGCCTTGGCACTCAAGCTGATTGTCACGTGGCCATCTTCACTGACTTCCAGGGCAATTGCCTCGCCCGTCAGGTCAGCCTTGTTGCGAATCAGCGTGACCTTGGCCGGGTCCGGCCGTTGTTCGAGGAATTCCGGCCACAGTGCGAACGGGTCTGCAGCCTCTGGCGCGGTGGCATCCACCACCAGCAACACGCGGTCAGCTTCCGTGATGGCCTTCAACGCGCGTTCCACCCCGATCTTTTCCACCTGGTCATCGGTGTCACGCAGTCCAGCGGTGTCCACCACATGCAGGGGCATGCCATCGATGTGGATATGTTCGCGCAGGATATCCCGCGTGGTGCCGGCGATCTCGGTGACGATCGCGGCCTCTCGCCCGGCCAGGGCATTGAGCAGGCTCGACTTGCCGGCGTTGGGACGGCCGGCAATCACCACGGTCATACCGTCACGCAGCAAGGCACCTTGCCCGGCTTCGCACAGCACTGTGGATAACTCGTCGCGAACCTTATCCAGCATCGCCAGGACATGCCCATCGGCAAGGAAGTCGATTTCTTCCTCCGGGAAATCAATCGCGGCCTCCACGTAGATGCGCAAGCTGATCAATTGCTCGGTGAGGTTATGCACACGCAGGGAAAACGCGCCCTGCAACGAGCGCAACGCATTGCGCGCAGCTTGTGCAGAGCTGGCTTCGATCAGGTCGGCAATCGCCTCGGCCTGGGCCAGGTCGAGTTTGTCGTTGAGGAACGCGCGTTCGCTGAATTCACCCGGACGTGCCAGGCGGCAACCCAACTGCAGGCAACGCTGCAGCAGCATGTCCAGAACGATCGGGCCGCCGTGGCCTTGCAGCTCGAGGACGTCTTCGCCGGTAAAGGAGTTCGGCCCCGGGAAATAAAGGGCGATACCTTCATCCAGCACTTCTTCATCAGCACCTAAAAACGGCCCGTAATGCGCATACCTCGGCTTCAGTTCCCGCCCGCTGATGGCCTGGGCCGCCACGCTGGCGAGCGGCCCGGAAATACGAACGATACCGACACCACCACGACCTTGAGCGGTGGCGACAGCGGCGATGGTTTCACGAGGAGCGCTCATGGCGGGTACCCGGATAAAAGTGACAGAAAGCAAAACGCCCCACTAGGGGGCGTCTTGAGTGGTGTTATCCACAGAGTAAATTACGCCTCGGCTTTTTTGGTAGCCGCTTCGATTTTACGTGTGATGTACCACTGTTGGGAGATCGACAGGCAGTTGTTGACCACCCAGTACAGCACCAGACCAGCCGGGAACCACAGGAAGAAGAAGGTGAAGATGATTGGCATCATTTTCATTACCTTGGCCTGCATCGGGTCCGGCGGAGTCGGGTTCAGGCGCTGCTGGATGAACATGGTCGCGCCCATGATGATCGGCAGGATAAAGAACGGGTCTTTGATCGACAGGTCAGTTATCCACAGCATGAACGGAGCCTGGCGCATTTCCACGCTTTCCAGGAGCACCCAGTACAGCGACAGG
Source organism: Pseudomonas sp. P7779 (assembly GCF_013386315.1). Taxonomy (NCBI): domain Bacteria; kingdom Pseudomonadati; phylum Pseudomonadota; class Gammaproteobacteria; order Pseudomonadales; family Pseudomonadaceae; genus Pseudomonas; species Pseudomonas sp. P7779. The sequence goes on from NZ_JACARZ010000020.1 coordinate 19,408, forward strand.
AACACCGGCATCTGCACCAGAATCGGCAAGCATCCACCCAGCGGGTTGATCTTCTCTTTCTTGTACAGCTCCATCATGGCCTGGGACATTTTCTGCCGGTCATCGCCATGTTGTTCTTTCAGCGCAGCCAGTTTCGGGGCCACGGCACGCATACGCGCCATCGACTTGTAGCTGGCGGCCGACAGTGGGAAGAAGATCCCCTTGATCAGCATGGTCAGCAGGATAATCGAGAAGCCCCAGTTACCCACAATGCTGTGGATATGTTGCAGCAGCCAGAAAATCGGCTGGGCAATGAACCACAGAATGCCGTAATCCACAGTCAGTTCCAGACCTGGGGATAACTCTTTGAGGACTGCCTGGCTCTTCGGACCGGCGTACAACGTGGCGCTGGCTTCAGCCTTGGCACCCGGCGCGACGGTCAACGTCGGGCCAGTAAAGCCAATGATGTAGTTGCCTTGGCTGTCTTTGCGGGTTTGAACCAGGTTGGCATCACCTTTGTTCGGGATCCATGCGGTCACGAAGTAGTGTTGCAACCAGGCAACCCAGCCACCTTGAACGGTTTCTTTCAGCGCGCCCTTGTCGATATCTTTCATCGACACTTTTTTGTACGGCTCGCTACTTGTCCACAGGGCTGCGCCCAGGTAAGTCGCGGTGCCGGTGGCGGTGCTGGAAGAAGGATCGGCGCTGTTGTCACGCTTGAGCTGGGCAAACAGGTTGCCCGTCCACGGCTTCGCGCTTTCGTTGTCGATCAGGTAAGTGACTTTCAGATCGTACAAACCGCGGGTGAAGCTGAAACGCTTGATGTAGTTGACGCCGTCGTGACTGAATTTCAGGTCGACGTTCAACTGGTTCTGGCCATCGGCCAGTTGATAAGTCTTCTGTTCGGTCGAATAAACCGGACGACCGGTAGCACGAGCATCCGGACCGTCAGTACCGGTCAGGCCACTTTGCGCCAGATATACACGTTCGCCACCGTTATCGAACAGCTGGAACGGAACATCCGGATGGTCTTGGCGACGTGGATACAGCGGCAGCTTGAGCTGGGCGATATCACCACCCTGTGGGTCGATTGCCAGGTCCAGTACATCCGTTTTTACATGGATGAGGTCTTTATTGGTGACGACCGGGGTTTCTACCGGGGTACTGGTATCGGCATTCGCGCTGGGTACATCGGCACTGGCGGCAGCATTGTTACCCAGTGGCGTATCCGGAATAGCCGGCGCCGACTGATTGGTAGCAACATTCTGAGTCGGCAGGGCAGCTTGGCCATAATCCTGGTTCCACTTAAGAACCATAGAGTAGGACACGATTGCCAGGGCGACGATCAGGATCGTGCGTTTAATATCCATGATTACTCGGCCATCGAAGAAGAACGGGAGGTAGGGATAGGCGGAACCGGGTCATAACCACCGGGATTCCACGGATGACAGCGACCTAAACGACGAAAGGTCAGCCAGCCACCGCGCAGAAGGCCATGATTTTCTATGGCTTCCAACGCGTAGCAGGAACAACTGGGGTAGAAACGACAGTGGTTTGCCATCAGGGGACTAATGGCATAGCGGTAAAACTGGATCGGAACGAGGGCCAGTTTACGCATCAGTACTGTCTACCCCTACAGTTTCGGTGCTGACAGCTGGTGCTGGCTTGTTGGTACGAGCCAAACGTTTCCAGAGCTTGCCGAAATGCTGAATCAATTCGGGGTTTTCTACGTCCCCCAAGCCTTTGCGCGCGACGATAACAATATCCCAACCAACCAGAGTTTCCTGGTGGAGGCGAAACGATTCGCGCATCAGACGCTTGAGGCGATTGCGCTCAACGGAGAGCTTTACGCTCTTCTTGCCGATCACCAACCCGAGACGGGGGTGATCCAGATCGTTGTTACGCGCAAGGAGCAGGAGATTTTTCCCCGGAACCTTGCCGGTGGGGGAGTCAAAGACTGCCTTGAAATGCCGGGGGGTTAGCAGACGCTTTTCCCGACTGAAGTCCTGACTCACCACCAGTACCGGATTATCAAACTGCCAGACGCGCACGACCTTTGGCGCGGCGACGCGACAGGACAGCACGGCCGTTCTTGGTGGCCATGCGAGCACGGAAGCCGTGAGTACGGGCGCGTTTGATGGTGCTTGGTTGGAAAGTACGTTTCATGGCGTGTTACCTGGTTCGTCCACAACGGGCCGGAATGGCCCCCGTTTTAAGAGACCGGCGATTCTAGAGAAAGCAAGCCTCTAGGTCAATTTCCAACCAGCTTTTCCTTTAATTAGATATCTGGAGGCCTGCGGACCGAATCCGGGCGATTCGCCTTTCACGAGCAATGCCATATATATAAAAATAAAGAAGGAAGTTATTTAAAGCTTTTCTGTAAAGCTTATAAAAGCTAGGCACCCCATCTTCTGTGGATAACTGCCTTTAGGCCATATTCTACGGGCTGTACAGAGAATGACAACACGGGGGAGAAACGGTGCTCTGCCTGTGCTGCGCTATCGGATAAGCTGTGTGTGGAATGGCTAGTTATCCACAGGCCAGTTACCCACAGACTTTCGACCCCACTTGTACAACGAGCTTAGGGGCGCTTATCCACAGAGCTTATGCACAGACCATTTGTCGCCTTTTTTACGGTTAAGGCATTGATTCTTGGCGCCCTGTGAGCAACCTACATGTGGATAAGTGGGCGGCTGGCCGCTACAATGGCGGCTGTTTTTGCCTCACCGGCTTTCAACTTAGGGGATATCCGTGTCAGTGGAACTTTGGCAGCAGTGCGTGGAGCTTTTGCGCGATGAGCTGCCTGCCCAGCAATTCAACACCTGGATCCGTCCGCTACAGGTCGAAGCCGAAGGCGACGAGTTGCGTGTCTACGCACCCAATCGTTTTGTTCTCGACTGGGTCAACGAGAAATACCTGAGCCGCGTTCTCGAATTGCTCGATGAACATGGCAACGGGCTTGCTCCGGTGCTCTCCTTATTAATAGGCAGCAAACGTAGCTCGGCACCTCGTGCTGCGCCGAATGCACCGTTGGCAGCCAGTGCCTCCCAGGCTCAGGCCGCTGCGGCACCTGTTAATAACTCGCCAGCCCCGGTCGCCCAGACGCCTTCGAAATCCTCGTCGCAGAAAAACGCGCCTATAAATGAAGAGCCGTCCCGCGACAGCTTTGACCCAATGGCCGGCGCCAGTTCACAACAGGCCCCGGTTCGTGCCGAACAGCGCACCGTCCAGGTAGAGGGTGCGCTCAAGCACACCAGCTATCTGAACCGCACGTTCACCTTTGAGAACTTTGTCGAAGGTAAATCCAACCAGCTGGCCCGCGCGGCTGCCTGGCAGGTCGCCGACAATCCCAAGCACGGTTACAACCCGCTCTTCCTTTATGGTGGCGTTGGCTTGGGTAAAACTCACTTGATGCACGCCGTGGGTAACCACCTATTAAAGAAGAACCCGAATGCCAAGGTCGTGTACCTGCACTCGGAGCGCTTCGTGGCCGATATGGTCAAGGCGTTGCAGCTAAACGCCATCAACGAGTTCAAGCGGTTCTACCGTTCCGTTGATGCCTTGCTGATCGATGACATTCAATTCTTCGCCCGCAAGGAACGTTCCCAGGAAGAGTTTTTCCACACGTTCAACGCGTTGCTCGAAGGTGGCCAGCAGGTCATCCTGACCAGTGACCGTTATCCGAAGGAAATCGAAGGCCTGGAAGAGCGCCTGAAGTCGCGCTTCGGCTGGGGCCTGACCGTAGCGGTAGAACCGCCGGAGCTTGAAACCCGCGTCGCGATCCTGATGAAAAAGGCCGACCAGGCCAAAGTCGACCTGCCGCACGACGCCGCGTTCTTTATCGCCCAGCGCATTCGCTCCAACGTGCGTGAACTGGAAGGCGCACTCAAGCGGGTCATCGCTCACTCGCACTTCATGGGTCGTGACATCACCATCGAGCTGATTCGCGAATCCCTGAAAGACCTGCTGGCGTTGCAAGACAAGCTGGTGAGTGTGGATAACATCCAGCGCACCGTGGCCGAGTATTACAAGATCAAGATTTCCGACCTGCTGTCCAAGCGCCGTTCGCGCTCGGTGGCACGTCCCCGCCAGGTAGCGATGGCGCTCTCCAAAGAGCTGACCAACCACAGCCTGCCGGAAATTGGTGATGTGTTTGGCGGTCGCGACCACACCACGGTCTTGCACGCGTGCCGCAAGATCAACGAACTTAAGGAATCCGACGCGGATATTCGCGAGGACTACAAGAACCTGCTGCGTACACTGACTACTTGATGAACACCAGCGCAGCTTATTAAGGCAAGGGACTAGACCATGCATTTCACCATTCAACGCGAAGCCCTGTTGAAACCCCTGCAACTGGTCGCAGGCGTCGTCGAGCGCCGACAGACCTTGCCGGTGCTTTCCAACGTATTGCTGGTTGTCGAAGGCCAGCAATTGTCCTTGACCGGTACCGACCTGGAAGTCGAACTGGTTGGTCGTGTCCAGCTCGAAGAGCCCGCCGAACCCGGCGAGATCACCGTGCCGGCGCGCAAGCTGATGGACATCTGCAAAAGCCTGCCCAACGACGCGCTGATCGACATCAAGGTTGATGAGCAAAAGCTGGTGGTCAAGGCCGGTCGCAGCCGTTTCACCCTGTCGACCTTGCCGGCCAACGACTTCCCGACCGTGGAAGAAGGTCCAGGCTCGCTGACCTGCAGCCTGGAACAAAGCCGACTGCGCCGCTTGATCGAGCGCACCAGCTTCGCCATGGCCCAGCAGGACGTGCGTTATTACCTTAACGGCATGCTGCTGGAAGTCTCCGAAGGCATCATCCGCGCCGTAGCCACCGACGGTCACCGTCTGGCCATGTGCTCGATGAAGGCCGATATCGGTCAGCCGGATCGCCACCAGGTGATCGTGCCGCGTAAAGGTATTCTGGAACTCGCGCGCCTGCTGACTGAGCCGGATGGCAATGTCAGTATCGTGCTGGGCCAGCACCACATCCGCGCGACCACTGGCGAGTTCACCTTCACTTCCAAGCTGGTTGACGGCAAGTTCCCGGATTACGAGCGCGTTCTGCCTAAAGGCGGCGACAAGCTGGTGATCGGTGATCGTCAGGCCCTGCGTGAAGCGTTCAGCCGTACCGCTATTCTTTCCAACGAGAAATACCGTGGTATCCGCCTGCAATTGGCCAACGGCCAACTGAAAATCCAGGCGAATAACCCTGAGCAGGAAGAAGCGGAAGAAGAAGTGGGCGTCGACTACAACGGCGGCAACCTGGAAATCGGCTTCAACGTCAGCTACCTGCTGGACGTGCTGGGCGTGATGACCACTGAACAGGTTCGCCTGATTCTGTCTGACTCCAACAGCAGCGCCCTGGTACAAGAATCCGACAACGATGACTCGGCTTACGTTGTCATGCCGATGCGCCTGTAATCATGTTCAGCAGAAGCTAGATGTCCCTCAGTCGCGTCTCGGTCACCGCGGTGCGCAATTTGCACCCGGTGACCTTCTCCCCCTCCCCCCGCATCAATATCCTCCACGGCGCCAACGGCAGTGGCAAAACCAGCGTGCTGGAAGCCATTCACCTGCTGGGGCTCGCTCGTTCCTTTCGCAGTGCCCGCTTGTTACCGGTGATTCAGTACGAACAACTGGCGTGCACAGTATTTGGCCAAGTCGAATTGGCCGAAGGCGGTCATAGCAGCCTGGGGATTTCTCGTGATCGTCAGGGGGAGTTTCAAATCCGCATCGATGGGCAGAATGCTCGCAGTGCTGCGCAGCTGGCAGAAATCCTGCCACTGCAACTGATCAACCCGGACAGCTTCCGCTTGCTGGAAGGCGCGCCAAAAATCCGCAGGCAATTCCTCGATTGGGGAGTGTTCCACGTGGAACCGCGTTTCATGGCCACTTGGCAGCGCCTGCAGAAGGCCCTGCGGCAGCGGAACTCATGGCTGCGGCATGGTACACTTGACGCCGCTTCGCAAGCTGCTTGGGACCGGGAACTGTGCCTGGCCAGCGCTGAAATAGATGAATACCGCCGCGCCTATATCAAAGCCTTGAAACCAGTCTTTGAGCAGACCTTGAGCGAGTTACTTGAACTCGAGGGGCTGACGTTGAGCTACTACCGTGGTTGGGACAAAGACCGGGAACTGAGTGCAGTGCTCGCGACGTCCTTGCAACGGGATCAGCAAATTGGTCACACCCAGGCCGGACCACAACGGGCTGATTTGCGCCTTAGATTGGGCGCACATAATGCTGCGGATATCTTGTCCCGCGGTCAGCAGAAGTTGGTGGTCTGCGCTTTGCGTATCGCCCAGGGGCATCTGGTTAGCCAGGCCCGGCGCGGGCAATGTATTTATCTGGTGGATGACTTGCCGTCCGAACTGGACGAGCAGCACCGCCGCGCGTTATGCCGCTTGTTGGAAGACTTACGCTGCCAGGTGTTTATCACCTGTGTAGACCACGAATTATTGAGGGAAGGCTGGCAGACGGAAACGCCAGTCGCTTTGTTCCACGTGGAACAAGGCCGTATCACCCAGACCCACGACCATCGGGAGTGAAGGCATGAGCGAAGAAAATACGAATACGTACGACTCGACCAGCATTAAAGTGCTTAAAGGTTTGGATGCCGTACGCAAACGTCCCGGTATGTACATCGGTGATACCGATGATGGCAGCGGTCTGCACCACATGGTGTTCGAGGTGGTCGATAACTCGATCGACGAAGCTTTGGCCGGTCACTGCGACGACATCAGCATCATCATCCACCCGGACGAATCCATCACCGTACGCGACAACGGTCGCGGCATTCCGGTAGATGTGCATAAAGAAGAAGGCGTTTCGGCGGCAGAGGTCATCATGACCGTGCTCCACGCCGGCGGTAAGTTCGACGATAACTCCTATAAAGTATCTGGCGGTTTGCACGGTGTAGGTGTTTCGGTAGTAAACGCCCTTTCTGAAGAGCTGATCCTGACTGTACGTCGTAGCGGCAAGATCTGGGAACAGACTTACGTTCATGGTGTTCCACAGGAACCGATGAAAATCGTCGGTGACAGCGAAAGCACTGGTACGCAGATTCACTTCAAGCCTTCGGCTGAAACCTTCAAGAACATCCACTTCAGCTGGGACATTCTGGCCAAGCGGATTCGTGAACTGTCTTTCCTGAACTCCGGTGTGGGTATCGTCCTCAAGGACGAACGCAGCGGCAAGGAAGAGCTGTTCAAGTACGAAGGCGGCCTGCGTGCGTTCGTTGAATACCTGAACACCAACAAGACCGCGGTCAATCAGGTGTTCCACTTCAACATCCAGCGTGAAGACGGCATCGGCGTAGAAATCGCCCTGCAGTGGAACGACAGCTTCAACGAGAACCTGTTGTGCTTCACCAACAACATTCCTCAGCGCGATGGCGGTACTCACCTGGTGGGTTTCCGTTCTGCACTGACGCGTAACCTGAACACCTACATCGAAGCGGAAGGCTTGGCGAAGAAACACAAAGTCGCCACCACCGGTGACGATGCCCGCGAAGGCCTGACCGCCATTATCTCGGTCAAGGTTCCGGATCCGAAGTTCAGCTCCCAGACCAAAGACAAGCTGGTGTCCTCCGAAGTGAAGACAGCGGTCGAACAGGAAATGGGCAAGTACTTCTCCGACTTCCTGCTGGAAAACCCGAACGAAGCCAAGCTGGTTGTCGGCAAGATGATCGACGCAGCACGGGCTCGTGAAGCGGCGCGTAAAGCCCGTGAGATGACGCGTCGTAAAGGTGCGCTGGATATCGCCGGCCTGCCGGGCAAACTGGCTGACTGCCAGGAGAAAGACCCTGCCCTCTCCGAACTGTACCTGGTGGAAGGTGACTCTGCTGGCGGTTCCGCCAAGCAGGGTCGCAACCGTCGCACCCAGGCCATCCTGCCGTTGAAGGGTAAGATCCTCAACGTCGAGAAGGCGCGTTTCGACAAGATGATTTCCTCGCAGGAAGTCGGCACCTTGATCACCGCCCTGGGCTGTGGCATCGGCCGCGATGAGTACAACATCGACAAGCTGCGCTATCACAACATCATCATCATGACCGATGCTGACGTTGACGGTTCGCACATCCGCACCCTGCTGCTGACGTTCTTCTTCCGTCAGTTGCCGGAGTTGATCGAGCGTGGCTACATCTACATCGCCCAGCCACCGTTGTACAAAGTGAAAAAAGGCAAGCAAGAGCAATACATCAAAGACGACGACGCCATGGAAGAGTACATGACGCAGTCGGCCCTGGAAGATGCGAGCCTGCACTTGAACGACGAAGCCCCGGGCATCTCCGGTGAAGCGTTGGAGCGCCTGGTAAACGACTTCCGCATGGTGATGAAGACCCTCAAGCGTTTGTCGCGCCTGTACCCCCAGGAGCTGACCGAGCACTTCATCTACCTGCCATCCGTCAGCCTGGAGCAGTTGGGTGATCATGCCCACATGCAGGCTTGGTTGGCCCAGTACGAAGTCCGCCTGCGTACCGTTGAAAAATCCGGCCTGGTCTACAAAGCCAGCCTGCGTGAAGACCGTGAACGTAACGTCTGGCTGCCAGAGGTCGAACTGATCTCCCACGGCCTGTCGAACTACGTCACCTTCAACCGCGACTTCTTCGGCAGCAACGACTACAAGACGGTTGTTACCCTCGGCGCGCAACTGAGCACCCTGCTGGACGACGGTGCTTACATTCAGCGTGGCGAGCGCAAGAAAGCGGTCAAAGAGTTCAAGGAAGCCCTGGACTGGTTGATGGCGGAAAGCACCAAGCGCCATACCATTCAGCGATACAAAGGTCTGGGCGAAATGAACCCGGATCAGCTGTGGGAAACCACCATGGACCCAGCTCAGCGTCGCATGCTGCGCGTGACCATCGAAGACGCCATTGGCGCGGACCAGATCTTCAACACCCTGATGGGTGATGCGGTCGAGCCTCGTCGTGACTTCATCGAGAGCAATGCCCTGGCGGTTTCCAACCTGGACTTCTGATCAGGTTGTAGCAAAAAAAAAGGCCAACGCTTAGCGTTGGCCTTTTTTATGGGCTGGATATGAGCATTTTATAAATGCTCCACGTGGAACATCTCAGTCCTCGGAAGCCGCCGTCACACTCTCCAACCGATATCCGTACCCATAGATCGTCAGCAACTGCCAACCCCGATCCGCCGTCAGCCCGAGCTTATTCCGCAGCCGATAAATATGCGTATCCAGCGGCCGCGACGACACCATCTCCTCATGGGTCCAGAACCGTTCATACAGGTACTCTCGAGACAGCGGCCGCGCCAGGTTCTCAAACAGGCACCGCGCCAGGCGGTATTCGCGCTCCGTCAGGCTGATGGGTTTTCCCGCCCTGCTCACCGTGAGTTCAGCATCATCAAAGGTCAGGTCATTGAAGGTATGCACCTCACTGGCTGCAGACTTCTGCAACCCGTGGCGACGCAGAACGGCATTCACCCGAGCCTTAAGCTCATTGGGACGAAACGGCTTGCTGACGTAATCATCGGCACCACTGTTCAGCGCCTGGACGATATCGCTCTCGGCATCGCGGCTGGTAAGCATGATGGCGGCTGGCGGCGCTTCCATGTGCTCGCGGGTCCAGCGCAGCAATGCCAGGCCACTGAGGTCAGGTAGTTGCCAGTCAAGGATCAGCAAGTCAAAGGTCTCGCGGCGCAGTTGTCGCAGCAGGTCTTCTCCACGCTCGAAGCAGTGCAGGGCCCATGGCTGATCCGCAGCGCTGGGGATTTGTCGCAGTGTCTGTTCCACCCGCCGCAGTTCAGCAGGTTCGTCATCCAATATTGCGACACGCATGGCAGGGTCCTTTCTTATTGAAGAATGCGGGCATCGAATCTGAACAATTATGGCCAGATTCTCAGGCCCTCTGAATCTCTCGGTACGCTGATATCAAATGGCCGCAAGCCATTGGAAATCGTCAACACCCAAGCTGGGAAGATACCGGCTCGAGACCTTCAGGAAAAGGATCAATGGCAATCTGGTTTTATGCTGTTTCGAGACGTATGGCCGTTCTGGGGAAGGTTGATGTATGGGGAAGACTGGTATTGGTGGTGATGGTTGCTACGCTGGGCACGGAAACGGTCGGGGCCATTAAGCCGGCGATACCTATGCCGTTCGAGGAACGGCAGACTTTGAGTGAGCCCGGCAATGGCATGGGCTTCGCCCGTTCACCGTTTCAGCAACTCAGCGAACAGCAGCAGACCCAACGTTGGGTATTTTAAGTACCCGCAAATCTGAAGAAATGTTGCGAATCGGTCCGATGCACCTATGTTGTAGGTAAATTCGCTCTCGCTGGATGACACACGGATTGGAGCGACGGAAGTGCTCCGACACAGGGACGTGTCATCTTCTGCAATGGATCTCACGCTCCCAGATATTTCGGCTATCGACTGGATACCTCATCGAGTATCGTAGACGGTACTCAAGGTCTTCCCGCTGCAAGACGCTGCCTGAAAGTGCTTTCTGATGACCCATTAGAACTAGAATCTTGATGAGCGCCATGACCTTTTTCCCTTGCCGATTCCGCTCTGCCGCTTCTACGCTGTTGAGTTCGGGCCTGATCGTTACGCTTGGCGTAGTGAGTCTTCCGGCCTTGGCACGCCCTGCCCCTCCCCGTGCACCCTATATCGACGACAACCGGATGTGCCGCGCGCAACCGCTTCCGGCAGTGGTGCAGCACCTCACGGGCGAAGCCTGGAAACTGGATGCCAAGGGTGTGTCCGCGGCCCTGGAAGAAGGCATGTTCATTAATGAACAAGAAAGCGTGAAAACCTCATCGGGCGCATTTGTCAGCCTGTTGCTGGGGGACGGCTCGCGGATTGTCTTGCCCTCCAGCTCCCAGGTCCGATTGCATCTGGTCGAGGAGCAATCCATTCCCCAGGTGATTCTTGAAGAGGGTCAGGTCGAGGCTTACGTGATCAAGCGTGCCAGCGACTATGACCGTTTCCAGATCATGACCCCGGTGGGCGTTCTGGGGGTACGCGGCACGCATTTCCGTGTACGTAACGATGGCGAACAATCGCTGGTGGAAGTACTCAACGGGCAAGTGGCGGTCAATCGTGATGACGCTCCACCGACCCCGCACCCTATCAAGAAGAAGCCCATTACCGGCCCAGTCTCTGGTGAAGTAAAGGTTGGTGCGCGGCAGGGCCTCGCGTTCAAGAAACAAGGCGAACTCAAACCCGTGGAACTGCTTGATGCGCCACGGTTGGTCGGCCAGGACGGCCAAAAGGGCGATGCGCCTGTCTGGACCCTGTTCCTGCGGCCATTGGCCGGGGCCCAACGCTACCGGGCCCAGGTCGCGACCGATAAGGAGTTTCTGAACATCAAGCAGGAAAACTTCTCCGACAAGCCGCAAATGCGCTTCACTGGGCTGAAAGCATCGTTCTATCACGTTCGCTTGTCGGCATATGATGAACACGGGCTTGAGGGAGAAACCGGGGTTTATGACATTTTCTATTACCCACCCGCGAACCGCGTGCAGTAGTGCCCTGGACGCGAGCCGGTGAGGCTGTGGCACAGGGCTGAAAAGCGCCAACCGACTCAGGCTCAGCGGCTGTTCAATGGCCTGGTGCGCGAATGGCTGTGGGTCAGCCTGTTGCTATTACCCATCTCGGCCTTCCTGTCCCTGAGCCCTGGCCTGGCCCTCAATAACCTGCTGTATGACAGCCTCCGCCGGCTGGCGCCTTTATCGGTGGATCCACGCATCCTGCTGGTAACGATCGACGACCGAAGTCTGAAGGAACTTGGCCAATGGCCATGGTCCCGACGTGTGCATGCCGACCTGCTTGATCGGCTGAGCGCCGCCAAGCCTGCCGGCATCCTGTTCGATGTGATCTTCAGCGAGCCCGCCCGGGAGCCTGCCAATGACCTGCGCCTGGCCGAGGCTATGTGCAACGCTGGCAACGTCCTGTTGCCTTTGATTCGTGAAGGCTCGCCACGCTACGGCCAGCCTGTGGCGCAAATCCTGCCCGTGTTGCCCTTGCGTGATTGTGCCCGTAGCGTCGGCCATATCAACGTGGAAGCGGACAGCGACGGCATCGTTCGAAGCCTGTATTTGCGTGAAGGTCCACCCGGTAATTTGACACCGCAGTTAGCTTGGCTGGCGTTTGAACTGAGCGGCCAGCCATCCGGAATGCCAGGCGCACCTGGTCCGTCGGAAAGCTCCAGCTGGCAGCGGGAAAATGCCATTCGAATTCCTTTTATTGCCAGTCATGCCGGCTTTCCCAGCGTGCCGTATATCAGTGTCTTGCGCGGGGAGGTGCCATCCGAGTTGCTGCGCGACCGCTTGATCCTGATTGGCGCTACGGCACCGGGCATGGGCGACCGTTATGTTACGCCGCTTTCGGCCAGTGTCGGCACCACCCCGGGCGTGGAGATCCAGGCAAATATTCTCAATGGCTTGCTGCAAGGGCGCAGTATTGTCGATCTGCCCGTGTGGATGGCGACGCTACTGGCCACCGCGATGGTCGCGGTGCTGTTGGGCCTTCTGCTGTTTCGCCCGCGTTATGCACTGTGGCTGACCCTCGGTTGCATGGGGGCTGCGCTTCTGGGTTCATGGGGCCTGTTGCGCCTGGGCCATTGGTGGTCGCCGGCAGCAAGTCTGATTGGCATGCTGCTCAGCTACCTGATCTGGAACTGGCGGCGCCTGAGCGTGATCCTGGCCTACTTCGGCTGGGAACTGGCACGCCTGGACAACGAACCCAAAGTGCTCCCGGAGCGCCGTCGAGCGCCCGCCAGCCAGGGTGATGTATTGCAGGGACGAATCTTCGCCCTCGAACAAGCGGTCAGCCGTACCCGGGACACTCGTCGCTTCATGGCCGATGGGCTGGAATGTTTGCCTGTAGCAACCTTGATTACCGATCCCAAGGGCAACGTCCTGCTGGCCAATCGAATTGCCCGCGATGTGTTCGACAATGAACTGGTGGCCGAAAACCTCTTGGATCAGCTCGCCACATTAGGTTATCCACCGCTGCAGGACGGTGTTCGCCCTGCCCTGTCGACGCTGGAGATTGTCGAGTTCCGCGACACCCTTGACCGCAGCCTGCGCCTCGACCTGGCGCCGCTGCTGCCTGCAGACGGTGACGTGGCCCTGGGCTGGCTGCTGAGCCTCACAGACCTGAGCATTGAGCGTGATACCCAGCAGCAACGGGAGACCCTGCTGCGCTTTCTGTCCCATGACCTGCGTGCGCCGCATTCGGCGATCCTGGCCCTGTTGGATGTTCAGGACTCCGCCGCGCCGATATTTGCGCTGATCGAACAACAAGTCCGCCGTGCCCTGAACCTGACCGAATCATTCGTGCAGCTGGCGAAAGCCGAATCCGATGGCTACCAATTCCAGCCCAGCCTGTTCGCCATGTTGGTGCTCGACGCATTTGATCAAGTCGCAGTGCACGCCCAGTTGAAAGGCATTCGCCTGGTCCATCACCTGGATGAAGACGGCGAAGAAATGGTGTGGGCGGATCAATCGCTGCTGACCCGCGCCTTATTCAACCTGTTGGAAAATGCGGTGAAATACAGCCCATCGGGCACCACCGTTACGTTAAGCCTGACCCGCCATGAAGACGCGTTGGAGTGCCGCATCAGCGACCAGGGGCGAGGAATCTCCCCGCAGGATTTGCCCGAACTCTTCGCTCAATACCGGCGCTTCGCCTCGGCTCAGGGCAGTGAAGGATTGGGGTTGGGGCTGACCATGGTCAAGGCCGTCGTGGATCGTCACGGTGGGAGAATTCGCTGCGAAAGCGAGGTGGATAAAGGTACGACCTTCATCCTTCAGCTGCCATTGTGGCGAGACTGAATCGCGGCTTTTCACCTGTGCATAAAAAACCGGTCTCAAGGACCGGTTTTTTAATGCGGGAAAAACTTATGCACCTTTTCCGCTGTTTTATGAGCTTGGGAAATATGTAAGTAAATCAGCAGCCTATAAGCCAAAAAGAGCAATTCGCCAACAAACCGTACACAGGTTATCCACAGAAACTCAAATCACCGGCGTGTCGACCACAACCGGCTCCGGCGGCAACGAACCCATGGCCCTTTGTTGCGCTTCATTCCATGCCTGGGCACGGTCGTTCAGCGCTGCAATGGCACGTGGGCCTTCGCCCTCGGCATACATGGGCTCGCCAATGATTACAGTGATGGTGCCTTCACGCTTGGCCCAGCCGGTCTTTGGCCAGAACTTGCCGGCGTTGTGGGCAATCGGCAGCACCGGCAGCCCGGCGTTCACCGCCAGGGCCGTACCGCCACGTGAGAACTTGCCCACAGTGCCGTAGGGCACGCGTGTGCCTTCAGGGAAGATCAGCACCCAAACCCCATCCTTCAACAGCTCATCGCCCTTCTTGGCCACATGCTTGAGTGCGGCCTTGGGGTTGTCGCGGTCGATGGCGATCGGTCGCAGCATGGCCATGGCCCAGCCGAAGAATGGCACGTACAGCAGCTCACGCTTGAGCACCTGGCTCAGGGGCGAGAAGTACGCAGACAGGAAAAAGGTTTCCCAGGTGCTCTGGTGGTTCGACAGAATCACACAAGGCTGGTCCGGGACGTTTTCGGCGCCCTTGATCTCGAAACGAATGTTCAGGAACACCTTGGTCAACCACAGCGCGCAGTTGCACCAAAAGACGTTGATGAAACGATAGCGCGCCTTGAACGGCAGGAAAGGCGCGATAAAAAAGCTCAGGGTGCACCAGAGAAAAGAGCTGGTGCCCAACAGCAGGTAAAAGAAGAAGGTTCTGATGGCCTGCAAAATCGACATGGCGGCATTTACCGTTGCGGGACAACGCCCGCCTGTTAAAAGCGCGCTCCCGAACAGTCCTTGGTCAGGAAGTCAGAAGGGCTGCTAGTTGTTGATAAGTTCTGCGGCAACCGCCGCCAGATCGTCAAAAATCAAAGTACCTACCGGCAGGGTTTTAGCCTGGGTCTTTTCGCCTTTCCCGGTTTTTACCAAAACTGGCTGAGAGTCGACGGCTTTGGCGGCTTCCAGGTCACCGAGGCTGTCCCCGACAAACCATAGCCCAGCCAACGGCACGTTGTAATGTTCAGCAATAGTTTTAAGCATACCCGGTTTGGGCTTGCGGCAATCGCAGCCTTCATCCGGGCCGTGCGGGCAATACACCACCAGCCCTACTTCACCGCCCTGCTCGGCCACCAGCGTGCGCAGGCGCGCGTGCATGGCGTCGAGGGTGGCGATGTCGTAGTAGCCGCGAGCGATGCCGGACTGGTTGGTGGCGATGGCCACTGTCCAGCCCGCTTTGCTCAACTGCGCGATGGCCTCGATCGAGCCGGGCAGTGGAATCCATTCCGCCACCGATTTGATGTAAGCGTCGGAGTCGTAATTGATCACTCCGTCCCGGTCGAGAATCAGCAGTTTCAACATGGTCAGCTCAGTACGGAAATGTCAGCGATATTGATGAACAGGCCGCGCAGGCGCGCCAGCATGGCGTAGCGGTTTTTCCGCACGCCCGCGTCTTCGGCATTGATCATCACCGCTTCGAAGAACGCATCCACCGGCTCACGCAAGGTGGCCAGGCGCGCCAAGGCTTCGGCGTAGTTGCGTTCGACGATCAGCGGCTTCACTGCGTTTTCCGCCTTGGCGATGGCCGAGTTCAGCGAGAACTCCTTGGCATCGGCAAACAGGCCCGGGTCGACTTCGGCATTGCCGAGGTTGTCGGCCTTGCTCAGCAGGTTCGACACACGCTTGTTCACGGCGGCCAGGGCACCGGCTTCCGGCAGCTTGCGGAAGGCCTGTACGGCCTGCACACGCTGGTCGAAGTCCAGCGCCGAACCTGGTTGCAGGGCACGTACCGACAGGTACACCGAAACGTCCACGCCTTCGTCTTCGTAACGCGCACGCAGACGGTCGAACACGAACTCCAGCACTTGCTCGGCCAGGCCCGCTTGCTTGACCTTGGCACCGAACTGGCCAACCGCAAACACCACGGCCTGGGTCAGGTCGAGGTCGAGCTTCTTGTCGATCAGGATGCGCAGCACGCCCAGGGCCGCACGGCGCAGCGCATACGGGTCTTTGCTGCCGGTAGGCAACATGCCGATACCGAAGATACCGACGAGGGTATCCAGCTTGTCAGCGATGGCCACGGCCGCACCGGTGAGGGTGGTCGGCAGCTCGGCGCCGGCACCGCGCGGCATGTACTGCTCGTTCAGCGCGAGGGCGACGTCCTGCGGCTCGCCATCATTCAGGGCGTAGTAGTAACCGGCAACACCTTGCATCTCCGGGAACTCGCCGACCATCTCGGTGGCCAGGTCGCACTTGGACAGCAGGCCGGCACGCGCAGCCCAGGCAGCATCGCCACCAATGCGTGGCGCGATGTAGGCCGCCAGCTTGGAAACCCGCACGGCCTTGTCGTATACGCTGCCGAGTTTTTCCTGGAACACCACGTTCTGCAGGCGCAGGTTGAAGTCTTCGAGCTTCTGCTTCTTGTCTTGCTTGAAGAAGAACTCGGCGTCAGTCAGGCGCGGGCGAACGACTTTTTCGTTACCGGCGATGATCTGCTGCGGGTCCTTGCTTTCGATGTTGGCCACGGTGATGAAGCGCGGCAGCAGCTTGCCGTCGACGTCCAGCAGGCAGAAATACTTCTGGTTGTCCTGCATGGTGGTGATCAGCGCTTCCTGCGGCACGTCGAGGAAACGCTCCTCGAACGAGCACACCAGCGGCACTGGCCATTCAACCAAAGCGGTCACTTCGTCCAGCAGGCTTGGCGGCACGATGGCGGTGCCTTCCTGCAGGCGGGCCAGCTCTTCGGTACGCTTGCTGATCAGCTCGCGGCGCTCATTGGCATCCGCCAGCACATAGGCTGCACGCAGGTCATTGAGGTAGTTGGCGGGCGCGGTGATTCGCACGGCTTCAGGATGGTGGAAGCGGTGGCCACGTGAATCACGGCCGGCCTTCTGGGCGAGGATGGTGCAGTCGATGACCTGGTCACCGAGCAGCATCACCAGCCATTGGGTCGGGCGCACGAACTCTTCCTTGCGGGCACCCCAGCGCATGCGCTTGGGAATCGGCAGGTCGTTCAGCGAGTCTTCAACGATGGTCGGCAACAGGCTGGCGGTCGGCTTGCCGGTGATGACCTGGCTGAAACGCAGCTTCGGGCCACTCTGGTCGATTTCGCTCAGCTCGACGCCACACTTCTTGGCAAAACCAAGGGCGGCTTGAGTCGGGTTGCCTTCAGCATCGAAGGCGGCCTGGCGTGGCGGGCCGTCGAGGTTGATGCTGCGGTCCGGCTGCTGGGTTTCCAGTGCGGTGAGCAACACCGCCAGTCGGCGCGGCGCGGCGTAGACTTTTTTTGCGGCGAACTTCAGGCCAGCGGTTTGCAGGCCTTTTTCGATACCGGCCAGGAATGCGTCGGCCAGGGTATTCAGTGCCTTGGGTGGCAGCTCTTCGGTGCCCAGTTCAACCAGGAAATCTTGAGCACTCATTGTGCAGCCTCCAGCTTAGCCAACACTTCATCACGCAGGTCCGGGGTGGCCATCGGGAAGCCCAGCTTGGCGCGAGCCAACAGGTAGGCTTGGGCGACGGAACGCGCCAGGGTGCGTACACGCAGGATGTATTGCTGGCGCGCAGTTACCGAGATGGCACGACGGGCGTCCAGCAGGTTGAAGGTGTGGGATGCCTTCAGAACCATTTCATAGCTTGGCAACGGCAGCGGCTGATCCAGTTCGATCAGGCGCTTGGCTTCGCTTTCATAGAAGTCGAACAGTTCGAACAGCTTCTCGACGTTCGCGTGTTCGAAGTTGTAGGTCGACTGCTCCACTTCGTTCTGGTGGAACACGTCGCCGTAGGTCACCTTGCCGAACGGGCCGTCAGCCCACACCAGGTCGTAGACCGAGTCCACGCCTTGCAGGTACATGGCCAGGCGCTCGAGACCGTAGGTGATCTCGCCGGTCACCGGGTAGCACTCGATGCCGCCGGCTTGCTGGAAGTAAGTGAACTGCGTCACTTCCATGCCGTTGAGCCAGACTTCCCAGCCCAGGCCCCAGGCGCCCAGGGTTGGCGATTCCCAGTTGTCTTCGACGAAACGGATGTCGTGGACCAGCGGGTCCAGGCCGACATGTTTCAACGAGCCCAGGTACAGCTCCTGGAAGTTGTCCGGGTTTGGCTTCAGAACCACCTGGAACTGGTAGTAGTGCTGCAGGCGGTTCGGGTTTTCGCCGTAGCGGCCGTCAGTCGGGCGACGACTGGGCTGCACATAAGCGGCGTTCCAGGTTTCCGGGCCGATGGCCCGCAGGAAGGTAGCGGTGTGGAAAGTGCCGGCGCCTACTTCCATATCGTAGGGCTGAAGTACCACACAACCTTGCTCGGCCCAGTATTGCTGGAGGGCGAGGATCAAGTCTTGGAAGGTACGCACGGCTGGCGTAGGCTGGCTCACGAAATTCACCTGTTACTTGGGCTGCGATTTAAAGAGCGGGAGTATACCCGATTCGGCCGCGCCACCATCCCCTGGAGCCTTATGCCACGCTGCTTTTGGTGTTCTGAAGATCCGCTGTACATGGCTTATCACGATCAGGAGTGGGGAACGCCGCTGCGCGATGCGCAGGGACTGTTCGAGTTGCTTTTGCTCGAAGGGTTCCAGGCGGGTCTGTCCTGGATCACCGTTTTACGCAAACGCGAGCATTATCGAAAGGTCTTGTTCGGCTTTGATGCGCAGCGTCTGGCCCAACTGAGCGATGCCGAGATCGAAGCGCTGATGCTCGATTCGGGCATCGTGCGTAACCGCCTGAAACTCAATGCCACCCGGCGCAATGCCGCCGCCTGGCTGGCGCTGCAGGACCCCGTGGAGTTTCTGTGGTCGTTTGTGGGCGGCGTGCCCAAGGTCAATCATTTCAAGGACCGCAGCCAGGTCCCGGCCATTACGCCGGAGGCTGAGGCCATGAGCAAAGCCTTGAAAAAAGCCGGCTTCACCTTCGTCGGGCCGACCATCTGCTACGCGTTCATGCAGGCCTCGGGCATGGTCATGGACCACACTCAGGACTGCGACCGTTACGCGGACCTCGCCAACGCCGGTTAGAATGGCGGCTTTGCGCACCACACACGATCAGGAGTGACCTGTGGAAAAGTTTAAAGGCGCCTTGCTGGTAGGCGCTCTTCGGTTGTTTGCCCTGCTGCCCTGGCGCGCGGTGCAAGCGGTCGGTTCGGCAATTGGCTGGATCATGTGGAAAACCCCCAACCGTTCCCGTGAGACGGTGCGGATCAACCTGTCCAAATGCTTCCCGGACATGGATCCGGCCGAGCGCGAGCGTCTCGTTGGACGCAGCCTGATGGACATCGGCAAGTCCCTGACCGAAAGCGCCTGCGCCTGGATCTGGCCGGCCCAGCGTTCCATCGACCTGGTGCGCGAGGTCGAAGGCCTGGAAGTGCTGCACGAAGCCCTGGCTTCGGGCAAAGGCGTGGTCGGCATCACCAGCCACCTGGGCAACTGGGAAGTGTTGAACCACTTCTATTGCAGCCAGTGTAAACCGATCATTTTCTACCGCCCGCCGAAGCTCAAGGCGGTGGATGACTTGCTGCGCAAACAGCGGGTGCAACTGGGTAACCGCGTGGCGGCGTCCACCAAGGAAGGCATCCTCAGCGTCATCAAGGAAGTGCGCAAAGGCGGCCAGGTGGGGATTCCTGCGGATCCGGAGCCGGCGGAATCGGCCGGGATCTTCGTGCCGTTCTTCGCCACCCAGGCGCTGACCAGCAAGTTCGTGCCGAACATGCTGGCGGGGCACAAGGCGGTCGGGGTGTTCCTGCATGCCCTGCGGCTGCCGGATGGCTCGGGCTACAAAGTGATCCTGGAAGCGGCGCCGGAAGACATGTACAGCACCGATACAGCCACTTCGTGTGCGGCGATGAGCAAGGTGGTGGAGCGCTATGTGGGGGCTTACCCGAGCCAGTACATGTGGAGCATGAAACGCTTCAAGAAACGCCCGCCGGGTGAGGCGCGGTGGTATTGATGTACGGCTGACTCAAGGTTGGCACAAAACAAAATGTGGGAGCGGGCTTGCTCGCGAAGGCGGTGTATCAGACACAAATTCGGTGACTGACACGACGCCTTCGCGAGCAAGCCCGCTCCCACATTGGGTTCTGCTTAAGCTTGGCGGTCGAGTTTCTTCAGGAATACGGTCATTTCCTTTTCGGCCTGCTTGTCGCCATGTGCCAGGGCCGCTTCAATACCCTTCTCCCAAGCTAACCGCGCTGCAGCGTTATCACCCTGCCCCAGCTGCGCCTTGCCCAACAGCTTCCACGCCGCCGAATACTTCGGATCGAACTCGACGCATTTCTGCAAATGCTCGGCCGCTTTGGCGTTGTCCTTCAGATCAAGATAACCCTTGCCCAAACCAAACCGCAGCAGTGAGTTATCCACGCCCTTGGCGAGCATTTTTTCCAGGGATTCGAGCATGTCGGTCACTCCGTTTGATCAGAAAAAGCTCAGGCCCACGTGGAACAGCTTCTCCACATCGCGGATATGTTTTTTATCCACAAGGAACAGAATCACGTGGTCGCCCGTGGCGATCACCGTGTCGTCGTGGGCGATGATCACTTCTTCATCGCGAATGATTGCGCCGATGGTGGTGCCCGGCGGCAGGCCGATATCGCGGATCGCCTTGCCAATCACCTTGCTCGATTTTGAATCACCGTGGGCAATCGCCTCGATGGCTTCCGCCGCACCCCGGCGCAACGAGTGCACACTGACGATATCGCCGCGGCGCACGTGGGCCAGCAAGGTGCCGATGGTCGCCAGTTGCGGGCTGATGGCGATGTCGATATCGCCGCCCTGGATCAGGTCGACGTAGGCCGGGTTGTTGATGATGGTCATCACCTTCTTCGCCCCCAGCCGCTTGGCCAGCAACGACGACATGATGTTGGCTTCGTCATCGTTGGTCAGGGCCAGGAAGATGTCGGCGTCGGCGATGTTTTCTTCCAGCAGCAGATCACGATCCGAGGCGCTGCCCTGCAGGACCACGGTGCTGTCGAGGGTGTCGGACAAATACCGGCAGCGTGCCGGATTCATCTCGATGATCTTCACCTGGTAGCGGCTTTCGATGGCCTCGGCCAAGCGCTCACCGATCTGCCCGCCGCCGGCGATGACGATGCGTTTATAGGTCTCATCCAGACGGCGCATTTCGCTCATCACCGCGCGAATGTTCGCTTTGGCGGCGATGAAAAACACCTCGTCGTCAGCCTCGATCACCGTATCGCCCTGGGGCAGGATCGGCCGGTCGCGACGGAAGATCGCCGCCACCCGCGTCTCGACGTTGGGCATGTGCTCGCGCAGTTGGCGCAGTTGCTGGCCCACCAACGGCCCGCCGTAGTAGGCCTTGACCGCCACCAGCTGTGCCTTGCCTTCGGCGAAGTCGATCACCTGCAAGGCGCCCGGGTGTTCGATCAGGCGCTTGATGTAATGGGTCACCACCTGTTCCGGGCTGATCAGCACATCGACCGGGATCGCGTCGTTGTCGAACAGTCCGGCGCGGGTCAGGTAGGCCGCCTCACGCACTCGGGCGATCTTGGTCGGAGTGTGAAACAGGGTGTGGGCGACCTGGCAGGCAACCATGTTGGTCTCGTCACTGTTGGTGACTGCCACCAGCATGTCGGCATCGTCGGCACCGGCCTGGCGCAGCACTGTAGGAAACGAGGCGCGGCCTTGTACGGTACGGATGTCCAAACGGTCGCCCAAATCCCGCAGGCGCTCCGCGTCGGTGTCGACCACGGTGATATCGTTGGCTTCGCTGGCCAAATGCTCGGCCAGCGTACCGCCAACCTGCCCTGCGCCGAGGATGATGATTTTCATCCGGTCACTCCCTTAAAACCATTCAGCCGCGAGCGGCGGCAATCTTGATCAGCTTGGCGTAATAGAACCCGTCGTGACCGCCTTCCTGGGCCAGCAACTGGCGGCCATGAGGCTGCTTGATCCCGGCCTGGATGTCGAGGTCCAGTTCCCGTGCGCCGCTGGTGCGGGCAAGGAAGGCTTCGATGACTTCAGTGTTTTCGGTAGGCAGCGTCGAGCAGGTGGCGTACAGCAGGATGCCGCCTACTTCGAGGGTCGGCCACAACGCGTCCAGCAACTCGCCTTGCAGCACGGCCAGGGCGGCGATGTCGTCGGGTTGGCGGGTCAGCTTTATGTCCGGGTGGCGGCGGATCACGCCGGTGGCGGAGCACGGTGCGTCCAGCAGGATGCGCTGGAACGGCTTGCCGTCCCACCAGGTGGCGGTGTCGCGGCCGTCAGCGGCGATCAGCTCGGCGCTGAGGCCCAGGCGGGCGAGGTTTTCCCGCACACGCACCAGGCGCTTGGCTTCCAGGTCGACGGCGACGACACCGGCCAGGTCTGCTTGCACTTCCATGATGTGGCAGGTCTTGCCGCCGGGGGCGCAACAGGCGTCCAGTACGCGTTGGCCCGGGGCCAGGTCCAGCAGGTCGGCGGCCAGTTGAGCGGCTTCGTCCTGCACGCTGATCCAGCCTTCGGCGAACCCGGGCAGATTACGGACATCGCCCGGTTCTGTAAGAACGATGCCGTCCTGGCTGTAGACACAGGCCGTGGCTGCTACGCCGGCTTCGCCAAGCAGCGCGAGATATGCATCGCGAGTGTGATGACGGCGATTGACCCGCAGGATCATCGGCGGGTGCGCATTGTTGGCGGCGCAGATGGCTTCCCATTGCTCGGGCCAGAATGCCTTCAGGGATTTTTGCAGCCAGCGCGGGTGGGCGGTGCGCACCACCGGGTCATGTTCCAGTTCGGCCAGCAGCGCTTCGCTTTCGCGCTGGGCGCGGCGCAGCACGGCGTTGAGCAGGGCCTTGGCCCAAGGCTTTTTCAGCTTGTCGGCGCAACCGACGGTTTCGCCGATGGCCGCGTGGGCCGGCACGCGGGTGTAGAGCAGTTGATACAGGCCCACCAGCAGCAGCGCCTCGACATCGGCGTCCGCCGCCTTGAACGGCTTTTGCAGCAGCTTGGCCGCCAGCGCCGATAAACGTGGCTGCCAGCGGGCGGTACCGAAGGCCAGGTCCTGGGTAAAGCCGCGATCGCGGTCTTCGACTTTATCCAGTTGGGTCGGCAACGAACTGTTGAGAGAAGCCTTGCCGTTGAGCACGGCGGCCAGGGCCTTGGCGGCGGCCAGACGTGGGTTCATTGCGCGTCCACCGCTTGGCCGAGGACGATGCCAACGGCAAATTTCTCACGGCGGCTGTTGAACAAATCGCTGAAGTTCAGCGCCTTGCCGCCGGGCAATTGCAGACGGGTCAGACACAGCGCCTGTTCACCGCACGCTACCAACAGGCCGTCCTTGCTGGCGCCGATGATCTCGCCGGGGGCGCCCTTGCCTTCGGCCAGGGTGGCGGCCAGTACTTTCAAGGCCTCGCCATTGAGCGTGCTGTGGCAGATCGGCCACGGGTTGAAGGCACGCACCAGACGCTCCAGCTCAACGGCCGGGCGGCTCCAGTCGATGCGGGCTTCATCCTTGTTCAATTTGTGGGCGTAGGTGGCGAGGCTGTCGTCCTGCACTTCACCTTGCAGAGTGCCGGCAGCCAGGCCTGCGATGGCCTGGACGACAGCCGGCGGGCCCATTTCGGCGAGGCGATCATGCAGGCTGCCGCCGGTGTCTTGCCCGGTGATCGGGGTGGTGACTTTCAGCAGCATCGGCCCGGTGTCCAGGCCTGCTTCCATGCGCATCACGGTCACCCCGCTTTGCGCATCACCGGCTTCGACGGCACGCTGGATCGGTGCCGCGCCACGCCAGCGAGGCAGCAGCGAGGCGTGACTGTTGATGCAGCCCAGGCGCGGGATATCCAGCACAGCCTGGGGCAGGATCAAGCCGTAGGCCACCACCACCAGCAGGTCTGGCTTCAGCGCAGCCAGTTCGGCCTGGGCATCGGCGTTGCGCAGGGTCGGCGGCTGCAGCACCACAATGTTGTTTTCCAGTGCCAGCTGCTTGACCGGGCTGGGCATCAGTTTTTGCCCACGACCGGCCGGGCGATCGGGCTGGGTGTAGACCGCCACGATTTCATAAGGGCTGGCGAGCAGGGCCTTGAGGTGTTCGGCGGCGAATTCGGGGGTGCCGGCAAAAACGATGCGCAGTGGCTCGGTCATGGGAAACGTCTCACAAAAGAAAAAGGCTTGCCGGAGCAAGCCTTTGAAAGAAGGGAATCAAGCTTGCTGGCGATGCTTCTTTTCCAGCTTCTTCTTGATCCGGTCGCGTTTAAGCGTGGACAGGTAATCGACAAACAGCTTGCCGTTGAGGTGGTCGCACTCGTGTTGGATGCACACCGCCAGCAGGCCTTCGGCAATCATCTCGAACGGCTTGCCGTCACGGTCCAGGGCCTTGATCTTGACGCGCTGGGGACGGTCGACGTTCTCGTAGAAGTCGGGCACCGACAGGCAGCCTTCCTGGTACTGGCCCATCTCGTCGGTCAGGGTTTCGAACTCAGGGTTGATAAACACCAGGGGCTCGCTGCGGTCTTCGGACAGGTCCATGACCACGACGCGCTGATGCACGTCGACCTGGGTCGCGGCGAGGCCGATACCCGGGGCTTCATACATTGTTTCAAACATGTCATCGACCAACTGACGAACCTTGGCGTCCACTACGGCCACTGGCTTGGCGATGGTGCGCAGGCGTGAGTCCGGAAATTCGAGGATGTTCAAAATAGCCATAAGCGTAATTGCTGCACATGTGAGGTAAAGGCAAGTCGGCGCCGGGGATGGACCCTTGATGTGCCGGGATAAGTGCCGTGGGAAAACGTCCGAAAGCCGCGAAGGCCAAGGCGTTTCACGCGAATGCACATAATAAAGGAGATTCACCCCATGAGGAAATCGCTACTCGTCTTGCTGCTGTGGGCCCAGGCCGTTATTGCCCAGGTTCCCGAGAGCTATCCACAGCCCGGCCAACCGTTGCCACTTCATACGCAGCAGGCCATCCAGCGCTTTTTACTGCACAACCGCATTCTCGATACCCCCCAGGAACTGGAGCACGCTCCCTATATTGTTGCAGCAGATGCCGGACGAGTATTGGGCGCCGATGGCGAGCGTATTTATGCGCGAGGTGCCCTGGACCCTGCAGTCGAAAGCTACGGGATCTTCCGTCGCGGCAAGGCCTATACCGACCCGCAAAGCCAGGAATTGCTGGGTATCAACGTCGACGACATTGGCACCGCACGTTTTGTGACGGCGGGCGATGTCAGCACGTTGGGTGTGCAGCGCGTCACCCAGGAAGTGCGGCCCGGCGACCGATTGCTCAGCCAGCAAGCGCCCATCGACCTGGCCAGCCTGGTGATTCAGATGCCTGCTCGCGCCACTGCCGGGCACATCATCGACGTGCCACGGGGCGTGACGCAGATCGGCGTGCTGGACGCGGTGACGCTGAACAAGGGCCGTCGTGACGGCCTGACGGAAGGCCATTTGCTGGCCGTGGTGAAAACCGGGGAAACCGTTCGGGACCGAGTGACCGGTGCTCCGGTGAAGATGCCCGACGAGCCGGCCGGGACGCTATTGGTGTTCCGCACCTACGAAAAGCTCAGCTACGGCCTGGTGCTCAGCGCGTCGCGATCGCTGGCGGTAATGGACCGTTTTGAGGCGCCTGATCAAAGACAATAATTAGGTTGCTAAATAAGTTACCAACAGAGTTATCCACAGCTTGTTCCGATCAAGGACGATCAAATGTTACCGACGAATGACCGTGAAATTTCCCCGGCAGAACTGGAAGCCCGACTACGCTTGCACAGGCTGCCGGAACTGGGGCCCAAGGGCTTTAAAAAACTTATCGAGGCCTTTGGTTCTGCGTCAAAAGCCATCAGCGCACCGGCCAGTGCCTGGCGCTCCCTGGGGCTCAAGGTGGCCAGCGCCGATGCCCGGCGTTGCGAGGAAGTACGTGATGGTGCCAGTGCGGCATTGGCCTGGTTGGAGCGTCCGGCCCAGCATTTGCTGATGTGGGACCAACCCGACTACCCGGCATTGCTTGCAGAATTGGATGACGCACCCCCGCTATTATTCGTCGCCGGCAACCCGGCGATTCTGGAGAAACCGCAGCTGGCGATGGTCGGCAGCCGTCGCGCCTCCAGGCCAGGAATGGATACCGCCGCCGCGTTTTCCCGCAGCCTGGCGAGTGCCGGTTTTGTCATCACCAGTGGCCTTGCCCTGGGTATCGACGGTGCTGCTCACCAGGCGGCTTTGGATGTTGGTGGACATACAATCGGCGTGCTGGGCACCGGGCTCGAAAATTTTTATCCACAGCGCCATCGACGCTTGGCCGAGGCGATGATTGCCCAAGGCAGTGCCGTGGTTTCCGAGTTTCCGTTGGACGCCGCGCCCCAGGCCGGCAACTTCCCGCGCCGCAACCGTATTATCAGTGGCCTGTCGCTTGGGGTACTGGTGGTGGAGGCCAGCATGGCCAGCGGTTCGCTGATCACCGCGCGGCTGGCGGCGGAGCAAGGGCGCGAGGTATACGCCATCCCCGGCTCCATCCATCACCCCGGGGCCAAAGGCTGCCATCAACTGATCCGCGATGGCGCGGTGCTGGTGGAAACCATCGAACACATTCTCGAAAACCTGCGTGGCTGGCAGGCCCTCTCCCGCCCGGCGCCGATTGCGGTCAATCATCCGCTGGTGGCGCTGTTGCACGCGGCGCCCCACACCAGTGAAGCCCTGGCGATTGCCAGCGGCAGGGCCTTGTCCGAGGTGCTGGCCAGCCTGACGGAGCTGGAACTGGAAGGCCGGGTGATCTGCGAAAGCGGGCGCTGGCTTGCGCGCGGCTAGGTTTTGTAACGAAGATCGGTAAACTGCGCAGAGCTTTAGTCCGGAGAGTGAGTAATGGTCAACAGGTGGCGGGTGCGAGAAGCCGCACGAGAAATTCGCGCAGGCGCAGTGATTGCCTATCCAACCGAGGCGGTCTGGGGCCTGGGCTGTGACCCTTGGAACGAAGAAGCGGTGGATCGGTTGCTGGCGATCAAGGGCCGGTCTGTGGATAAGGGGTTGATCCTGATTGCCGACAATATCCGTCAGTTCGATTTTCTCTTCGAAGACTTTCCCGATGAGTGGATGGACCGCATGGCCAGTACCTGGCCTGGCCCGAATACGTGGCTGGTGCCCCATCAGGACTTGCTGCCCGAGTGGATTACCGGGGTGCATGACACGGTGGCGTTGCGGGTGACTGATCATCCGCAAGTGCGGGATCTGTGCTCGCTGGTCGGGCCACTGATTTCCACCTCGGCCAACCCGCAGGGCCGCCCGGCGGCGCGCACGCGGATTCGTGTGGAGCAGTATTTCCGTGGGCAGGTGGATCTGGTGTTGGGGGGGAATCTGGGGGGGCGCAAGAACCCGAGTTTGATTCGGGATCTGGCGACGGGTGAGGTTGTGCGGCCTTCCTGAGACCGAGTCGCCTGCATTCGCGAGCAAGCCCGCTCCCACATTTGACCGAGTCCAACTTTTGGAACGCGGTCAAATGTGGGAGCGGCGGTGCGACGATTCGACTTGCTCGCGAAGAGGCCCTCAAAGCCGCTGAAAATCCAACGCCCTATGGCAGCAGAATGGTCGACCCAGTCGTGCGCCGCGCCGACAACTCTGCCTGAGCCTTCGCCGCATCCCCCAACGAAAACCGTTGGTTAATATCAATCTGCAGCTTCCCGCTGATGATCATCGAAAACAGATCATCCGCCATCGCCTGCAGGTTTTCCGGGTTGTTGGCATAGGTCGCCAATGTCGGCCGGGTCACATACAGCGAGCCCTTGGCCGCCAGAATCCCCAGGTTGACCCCATCCACCGCCCCCGAAGCATTACCGAAACTCACCACCAGCCCGCGTGGTGCAACACTGTCCAGCGAGGTGAGCCAGGTGTCCTTGCCTACGCCGTCGTACACCACTGGGCACTTCTTGCCGTCAGTCAGTTCCAGCACGCGTTGTGCGACATTTTCCTTGCTGTAGTCGATGGTTTCCCAGGCGCCGAGGGATTTGGCCAGCGCCGCTTTTTCCGGCGAACTCACGGTACCGATCAGCTTCACGCCCAAGGCCTTGGCCCATTGGCAAGCCAGGGAGCCGACGCCACCGGCAGCGGCGTGGAACAGAATGGTTTCGCCGCCCTTCAACTCATAGGTCTGGCGCAACAGGTACTGCACCGTCAGGCCCTTGAGCATCGCGCCGGCGGCCTGTTCGAAGCTGATGTCGTCCGGCAGGTGCACCAGGTTGGCAGCCGGCAACACATGCAATTCGCTGTAGGCGCCCAGCGGGCCGCTGCCGTAGGCCACGCGATCGCCGACCTTGAATTGAGTGACTTCGCTGCCCACCGCATCAACCACGCCGGCACCTTCTGCGCCCAGGCCCGACGGCAAGGCCGGTGGTGCATATAGGCCGCTGCGGAAATAGGTGTCGATGAAGTTCAGGCCAATGGCCTTGTTCTGCACGCGAACCTGCTGCGGGCCGGGTTCTGCCGGGGTGTAGTCCACATACTCAAGCACTTCGGGGCCGCCATGGGCACGGAACTGGATACGTTTGGCCATCTGCACTCTCCTTAAGTCATCTCGCGTAGCCCCCTATCGGACTCCTAAGCTTGATCTTCGTCAACTGTGGCAGCAGTGGGTGCAGTGGTATCCTGTGCGCCCATTTGCCGCCGATGCCCAATGGCCTCGTGTAGCGTTGCCCGATTCAAGGTGATGTCATGACTACCCGCACCGAGGCTGTCAAAGCCTACCTGCTTGACCTGCAAGACCGCATTTGCAGCGCCCTGGAAACCTTCGAGACGGACACTCGCTTCATCGAAGACGCCTGGACCCGGCCTGCCGGCGGCGGCGGTCGCACCCGTGTGATCGAAAACGGTTCGGTAATCGAGAAAGGCGGCGTTAACTTTTCCCACGTGTTTGGCAGCGGCCTCCCACCGTCCGCCAGTGCCCATCGCCCGGAATTGGCCGGTCGCGGTTTTGAAGCCCTCGGCGTGTCGCTGGTGATCCACCCGCACAACCCGCATGTGCCGACTTCCCACGCCAATGTGCGTTTTTTCATCGCTGAAAAAGAAGGCGAAGAGCCGGTGTGGTGGTTTGGCGGCGGCTTCGACCTGACGCCCTACTACGGCAACGAAGAAGACTGCATCCACTGGCACCGCGTCGCCGAACAGGCCTGCGCGCCGTTTGGCCCGGACGTGTACTCGCGCTACAAGGCCTGGTGCGACACCTACTTCCACATCAAGCACCGCAACGAACCGCGGGGCATCGGCGGTTTGTTCTTCGATGATTTGAACGAGTGGGACTTCGACACCAGCTTCGCCTTCATGCGCGCCATCGGCGACGCCTACATCGACGCCTACCTGCCAATCGTCCAGCGCCGCAAGGCCATGGCCTATACCGAGCAGCAGCGCGAATTCCAGGAATTCCGCCGTGGCCGCTACGTCGAGTTCAACCTGGTCTACGACCGCGGCACTTTGTTTGGCCTGCAATCGGGCGGGCGTACCGAATCGATCCTGATGTCGCTGCCACCCCAAGTGCGCTGGAGCTATGACTGGAAAGCCGCCCCCGACAGCGAAGAAGCGCGCCTAACCGACTACTTCCTGCAAGACCGCGACTGGCTGGGTGTGCTGCCCAAGGCGGCGGTCTGATGGATCGTTATGTCGTCTTCGGCAACCCCATCGGCCACAGCAAGTCGCCGCTGATTCACCGTCTGTTCGCCGAACAGACCGGCGAGCAACTGGACTACAGCACCTTGCTCGCGCCGTTGGAGGATTTCACCGGCTGTGCAAAAGCATTTTTCGCACAAGGCCGTGGCGCCAACGTCACCGTACCGTTCAAGGAAGAGGCCTATCGCCTGGCCAATACCCTGACCGAACGCGCCCAACGGGCCGGCGCGGTGAATACCCTGAGCAAGCTCGGCGATGGCAGCCTGTTGGGAGACAACACCGACGGCGCCGGCCTGGTGCGGGATTTGACGGTGAATGCCGGGTTCAGCCTGCAAGGCAAACGCATCCTGCTGCTGGGCGCCGGTGGTGCGGTGCGCGGCGCGTTGGAGCCATTGCTGGCTGAGCAGCCGGCTTCGCTGATCATTGCCAATCGCACCGTGGAAAAAGCCGAATTGCTCGCCGAGCTGTTCGACGATCTCGGCCCGGTGTCCGCCAGCGGTTTCGACTGGCTGCGTGAACCGGTGGACCTGATCATTAATGCCACGTCCGCCAGCCTGTCAGGCGATGTACCGCCGATTGCCGGCAGCCTGATCGAACCCGGAAAGACTTTTTGCTACGACATGATGTACGGCAAAGAGCCTACGGCTTTCTGCCGCTGGGCCGGTGAGCAGGGCGCGGCGGTGGCAATGGATGGCCTGGGGATGCTGGTGGAACAGGCCGCGGAAGCGTTCTTCCTGTGGCGCGGCGTTCGACCGGACTCCGCGCCGGTGCTGGCTGAATTGCGTAGCCAACTGGCCTGACGCAATCCAAATGTGGGAGCGGGCTTGCTCGCGAATGCGGTGGATCAGTCGATACATACGGCGACTGTCACACCGCATTCGCGAGCAAGCCCGCTCCCACAGTTTTAACCGCATTCAGTCTTCGAAATGGATGGGGCATTGGTCGGCCCCTTCCAGTTTCTTCAGCTCTTCCACCACCTGCGGCCGGGCCTTGCGCAACGCCAGGCTGCGCCCCACTCCATTCAATCGGCGCGCTTCCTGGTGCAGCATCTCCACCCCGGAATAGTCGATGAAGTTGATCTGCTGCGCCTCGATCACCACCCGCTGGCCGTGCAGGCTTTGCAGCCGCACCTGCAGGTAATGGCTGGCGCCGAAAAAGATCGACCCGCCGACCCGCAGCACATCGTCCTCTCCGTCACGCCATTGCTGGACCCGCGGCTGTGAGGTGCGCTTGAGGTAGAAAAACAGCGACGCCAGCACCCCGGCGTAAATGGCCGTTTGCAACTCCAGCAACAGCGTGGCGATGCAAGTCAGGCTCATCACCACGAACTCTGCGCGGCTGACCCGGAACAGCGCCCGAATACCGCGATGGTCGACCAACCCCCAGCAAATCAGCAGGATGCTGGCGGCCATGCTCGGGATCGGGATATGCGCGATCAATGCCGCACCGAACAGCGCGAACAACGCCACCCACAATGCGGAAAACACCCCCGCCAGCGGCGAACAGGCGCCTGCCTCATAACTCAGGCCCGACCGTGTGAAGGAACCTGCCGACAAGTACCCCGAGAAAAATCCGCCGACAATGTTGGATAAACCCTGGGCGCGCACTTCCTGATTTGCATCGAGCAATTGTTGGGAGCGGGCCGACAGTGAGCGCGCAATCGACAGGCTGGTCACCAGCCCCAGCATGCCCACCGCCACGGCACTCGGCAGCAGGCGCAGGACCATGTCCAGGTCCATCGGCAGCGGGCTGAACGGTGGCAGCTTGCCGACAAATGAACTGACCCGCGCCACCTCCCCGAACATCGTCGGCCACAGCCACGGGATGAGGCTGCCCAGGGCCAGCGCGATCAACAGGGTTGGCCAGCGCGGTACCCAGAGTTTCAGCAGCACCCCCACCAGCAAGGTGCCGAGCCCGAGCACCAGTGAAGGACGATTCCACTCCCCGGCATGGTTGATCAGCGCCAGCAGACTGTTGATCGCCGTGGCCTGGCTGGGCAGGTCCAGCCCCAGCAGGTTGGGCAGTTGGCCCAGGGCGATCACCACCGCAGCGCCGAGGGTGAAGCCGAGCACCACTGAATGCGAGACGAAATTCACCAGGGCGCCGAAGCGCAGCATGCCCAACAGCCATTGGAAGACGCCGGCCAGGAACGTCAGCAGCAGGATGAGTGTGATGTAGTCCTGGGAGCCGGGCACGGCCAGCGGGCTGACGCTGGCGTAGAGCACGATAGAGATGGCTGCCGTGGGGCCGCAGATCAGGTGCCAGGAAGAGCCCCACAAGCAGGCGATCAATACCGGGATGATCGCGGCGTACAGGCCATACTCCGGTGGGAGACCGGCGATCAGCGCGTAGGCAATGGACTGGGGTAATGCCAGGACTGCACCGCTCAGGCCGACGACCGCGTCCCTTCCGACGCTGGCGCGGGTTTGGCGCGGGAGCCAGCTGAGGAAGGGAAAGAGTGTATGGCGGTTGGGCCAGGGCATTGGAAACTCGGTTGAAGAGGTTTGAATCAGAGTATCAGGCTCATGATGATCGTTCCCACGCAGAGCGTGGGAACGATCAGTGCATCAGAGTGTGGCTTTTACAGCGGCCAGTGCATCCTGGCCGTCCACGGTTTTAACCCCGTCCAGCCACTTGTCCAGCACCGCCGGGTTCGCCTTGATCCACGCCTTCGCCGCGTCCGCATTACTGACTTTCTTGTTCACCACCTCAGCCATGATGGCGTTCTCCAGCTCCTGGGTGAAACTCAGGTTGGTCAGCAATTTCCCCACATTCGGGCACGCCTGTGCATAGCCCTTGCGGGTCAACGTATACACGCTGCCGGTGTCACCAAAGTACTTCTCCCCACCCTTGAGGTAATGCATCTTCAACTGCACGTTCATCGGGTGCGGCGTCCAGCCGAGGAAGGTCACGAACTTCTGCTTTTTCACCGCCCGGGACACTTCGGCCAGCATCGCCTGTTCACTGGACTCGATCAGCTTCCACTGGCCCAGGTCAAAGTCGTTCTTCTTGATTATTTCCTGCAACGAGAGATTCGCCGGCGCACCCGAACCGATGCCATAGATCTTCTTGTCGAACTTGTCGGCAAACTTGTTCAGGTCGGCAAAGTCATGCACCCCGGCGTCCCAGACATAGTCCGGCACGGCCAGGGTGAATTCGGTACCGTCGAGGTTCTTCGCCAGTTGCACCACATCGCCATTGGCCACGAACTTGTCGTAGAAGCCTTGCTGCGCCGGCATCCAGTTACCCAGGAACACATCCACCTGGCCGTCCTTGAGCCCGCCAAAGGTGATCGGCACCGCAAGGGTGTCGACCTTGGCCTTGTAGCCCATGCCGTTCAACAGGAAACCGGTAATGGCATTGGTGGCGGCGATATCGCTCCAGCCCGGATCGGCCATCTTCACGGTGTCGCAGCTGGTGTCCGCGTAGACGCCGGCACTGCTCAATGCCAGCAGCGCAACGCTCAACACGGTGGATAACTTTTGCATGGCCTTCCCCTCAGTTTTATTGGTTTTGGCAGGGTTGTGGAAAACGTGCCTTGCGCTCCAGATCGTCGAGGTCGATGTGGTTGCGCATGTATTGCTGACTGGCGTCTACCAGTGGCTGGTGGTCCCAGCTCTTCAGCTTGCCCTGGGTCAGCGCCTCGAACACCAGGCGGCGACGGCGTTGGCTGGCGAGCACCTGCTGGTGGATCGCCGGGATGTCCCATTTGGCCCGCGCCTCACGCAAAAACGCCTCGAACAGTGGCCGGTGTTCCGGTGACTGGCTGAGGTCCTCCCGCTCGTGCGGGTCGTTGTGCACATCGAACAATAGGCAAGGATCGTCCTCGCTGTAGATGAACTTGTAGGCGCCACGGCGAATCATCATCAGCGGGCTGATGGTGCCCTCGGCCATGTACTCACCGAACACTTCGTCGTGCCCGCCCTGCCCTTGCAGGTGAGACACCAACGAGCGGCCGTCCAGCGCCAGCCTCGGGTCCAGCTCGCCGCCGGCCAGTTCCACCAGGGTAGGCAGCAGGTCGGCGGTGGACACGGCGGCGGTCACCCGGCCGGCGGCAAACTGCCCCGGCGCGCTGATCAGCAGCGGCACCCGGGCGGCCATTTCAAACCAGTGCATTTTGTACCAGAGCCCGCGTTCGCCGAGCATGTCGCCGTGGTCGCCGGAGAAGATGATGATGGTGTCATCGGCCAGGCCCGTGTCTTCCAGGGTTTGCAGGAGCTTGCCGACGTTGCTGTCAATGTAGCTGCACGCGCCGAAGTAGGCGCGGCGTGCATCGCGGATCTTGTTCAGCGGCAGCGGCTTGTCCCACAGGTCATAGACCTTGAGGAGGCGCTGGGAGTGAGGGTCGAGGTCAGCCTGTGGCGGTGTTGCAGGCAGCGGGATGTCGTTGTCGTCGTACAGGTCCCAGAACGGTTTGGGAATGGTGTAAGGGTCGTGTGGGTGAGTCATCGACACGGTCAGGCAGAACGGCTGGTCGCCATCCTCGCGGATATGGTCGAACAGGTACTGCTGGGCCTTGAACACCACCTCTTCGTCGAAATCCAGCTGGTTGGTGCGCACGCACGGCCCGGCCTGCAGCACCGACGCCATGTTGTGGTACCAGGAGGGGCGCACGTCCGGCTCATCCCAGTTCACGGCCCAGCCATAGTCGGCCGGGTAGATGTCACTGGTCAGGCGTTCTTCATAGCCGTGGAGCTGGTCGGGGCCGCAAAAATGCATCTTGCCCGACAGCGCAGTGCGGTAGCCGAGGCGGCGCAGGTAGTGGGCATAGGTCGGCACGTCGGCGGGGAAATCGGCCGCGTTGTCGTAGGCGCCGATCTTGCTCGGCAACTGCCCACTCACCAGGGTAAAGCGCGATGGCGCACACAGCGGACTGTTGCAGTAAGCGGCGTCGAACACCACGCCCTCAGCGGCGAGGCGACTCAAGTTTGGCAGTTTGATAGGCGAAGGACCGTAGAACGGAAGCATCGGCGCGGCCATTTGATCGGCCATGATAAAAAGAATGTTCTTGCGCTTCATGGTTTTCGCGGCATTCCATAGTCGATGTTTATGCGAATGAGCATGCAGGCCATGGAAATCGTGGTAAAGCCCATGAGAAGCAATGTCTAGGATAAGCCCAGCTTATGTATGAATCCCTCGGTCACCTGTCACTCGACCTGCTGCGTGCCTTTGAATCCGCAGCGCGCCAACGCAGCTTTACGGCAGCGGCGATGGAGTTGGGCACCACCCAGCCGGCCATCAGCCAGCAGATCAAGCGCCTGGAAGAACAGCTGAAGGTGCGCCTGTTTGATCGCATCTACCGTGGCATCGAGCTGACCGACGCGGGCGCCTTGTTATTCGAGCAGGTACAGGCCGGTTTGCAGAGCATCAACCAGGGCCTGAGCGCGATTGCCGAGCAGGACCAGCATGAAGTCCTGCAGGTGGCGACCGACTTTGCCTTCGCCGCGTATTGGCTGATGCCACGCCTGCATCGTTTCCATGAAGCCAACCCGCAGGTGGACGTGAGCCTGGTCACCAGCGAGCGTAACCACGCCACGTTGCGCAGCGATATCGACGTAGCGGTGCTGTTCGGTGACGGCCGCTTCAAACAGGGCGACAGCCTGTGGCTGTTCAACGAGGAAGTGTTCCCGGTGTGCAGCCCGCAGCTACTCCAGGACCGAGTCGCGCCACTGTCGGTGCAGAGCCTGCTGGAGTTCCCCTTGCTGCACCTGCGCCAGCAAAACAACAACCAGTGGTTCGACTGGAGCGGGGTGTTTCGCGAACTGGGCATCACCACCGCGCCCACTCCGGGCCAACTGCGTTTCGACAATTACACGCTGTTGATCCAGGCCGCGATCGCGGGCCAGGGCGTGGCCATCGGCTGGCGTCACCTTGTGGATAACCTGCTGGAGCAAAAATGGCTGTGCCGGCCGATTGGCGACACGGTGATCTCGCGCTTCGGCTATTACGTGGTGCTGCCCCAGCGCAAACGCCGCAGCCAGTTGATCGAGCGTTTCGTCGACTGGCTGATGACCGAACAGGCCAGCAGCGCACAATCGCTGACCGGTCTGGCCCTGCCGTCCATTGCGGTCTAGGATTTGCCGATCAATGAGCCCGGAGCCTGTCATGCAACGTATCAAGGGCTACCACGCCCATATCTATTTCGACGCCAACACCATCGACCAGGCGCGCAAACTCTGCGAAGACGCCGCGCAATTGTTTCCGCTGCGCATGGGCCGCGTGCATGAACGCCCGGTGGGCCCGCACCCGGACTGGAGCTGCCAGCTGGCATTCGAACCTGAATACATCGGCGTCGTGCTGCCTTGGCTGGCCCTCAACCGCAACGGCCTGGTGGTGTTCCTGCACCCGACCACCGGTGATGACCTCAAGGACCACACCGAACACGCGATCTGGATGGGGGCGATGCGCACGCTGGATCTGTCAATATTTTAAGCCTTTAATTTCCCTATATATGGGACTGATATTTATATATTGAGACTTTGCCGGTCTTGGGTTTATATTCGCCTCATCCGCTCAGAACACTCAGGTGAAGCGATGCAGGCGCAATTGATCGCGCTCGATTGGGGAACCAGTTCCCTTCGTGCTTACAAGCTCGGCCCGGCAGGCGTCGTGATCGAACGGCGCACCTTGGCGTCGGGGATCATGCACCTGCCCACTGAAGCCCGGGAAATAGCCGGTGTTCGCTGCAGCAACGGGTTCGAGCTGGCATTCGACGCAGCCTGCGGTGACTGGCTCGACACCCAGCCCGACCTTCCCGTTATCGCTTGCGGCATGGTCGGCAGCGCCCAGGGCTGGAGCGAAGCGGCTTACCGCGACACCCCGGCCGACGTCTCTACCCTCGGCCAGGCGCTGCATGTGGTGCGCAGCCTGCGGGGCGCAGCGGTGCACATCGTGCCCGGCGTGATTCAACGCGGCGCGTTGCCCAATGTGATGCGCGGTGAAGAAACCCAGGTGCTCGGCGTGCTGCAAAGCCTGGCTGCCCATACCGGGCGCGACGTATTGATCGGCCTGCCGGGCAGCCATTCCAAGTGGGTGGAGGTGGTGGAAGGCTGCATCACTCACTTCGATACTTTCATGACCGGCGAGTTGTTCGCCGTGCTCAGTCAACACAGCATTCTGGGGCGCACCCAGCGCCCTTCCGAACAGTTCCAGGTGGCCGCTTTTGATCGCGGTGTTCAGGTTGCGCTGTCGGCAGACGGCCAAACGGGGCTGTTGTCGAACTTGTTCAGCGCACGCTCCCTGGGATTGACCGGCGAGCTGGCGCCTGACGAGCAACCGGACTATCTGTCCGGGCTGTTGATCGGCCACGAACTGACCGGCCTGCGCACTCGCAAGCCCAGCCAGCAGCGCGACATCGTCCTGGTCGGCACACCCCAACTCTGCACCCGCTACCAGCGTGCACTCCAACTCTGTGGCTTCCCCCACGTGACCCTGGCGCAGGAGGCTACCGAGCGTGGCCTTTGGCAACTGGCCATGGCGGCGGGGCTGCTGCCTGCAACCTGACGAGAGGCCCGACATGCTCAAGCAAGCACTGACACACAACGGTTTGATCGCGATCCTGCGCGGCCTGCGACCGGAGGAGGCGCTGGCGATCGGCGAGGTGTTGTACACGGCGGGCTTCAGGGTGATCGAAGTGCCGCTGAACTCGCCGGATCCTTATTCCAGCATCCGCATCCTGCGGGACAGCCTGCCCGCCGATTGCCTGATCGGCGCCGGCACCGTGCTGACCCCGGAACAGGTCGATCAAGTCAAAGCCGCCGGCGGCCAGGTGATCGTCATGCCCCATAGCGATGCCAAGGTGCTGCGAGCCGCCAAGGCCGCGGGCCTGTATCTGTCGCCGGGTGTGGCCACGCCCACCGAAGCGTTTGCCGCGCTGGCCGAAGGCGCCGACGTGCTGAAGCTGTTCCCGGCCGAGCAAATGGGCCCGGCGGTGGTCAAGGCCTGGCTCGCAGTACTGCCCGCCGGCACCGTGCTGCTGCCGGTAGGCGGCATCACCCCGGACAACATGCAGGTATTTTTCGACGCGGGCGTCAAAGGCTTCGGCCTGGGCTCCGGGTTATTCAAGCCGGGCATGAGCGTCGCCCAAGTGGCGAGCAACGCCCAGGCCTACGTCGCCGCCTGGCATGCCTTGGGCTGATCAGCGTTCTCCATCTACAAGAGAGATAAGAAGATGAAAATCACCAAACTGACCACCTTCATCGTCCCGCCGCGCTGGTGCTTCCTCAAGGTTGAAACCGACCAGGGCGTGACTGGTTGGGGCGAGCCCGTTGTCGAGGGCCGCGCCCATACCGTGGCTGCCGCCGTCGAAGAATTGTCCGACTACTTGATCGGCAAGGACCCACGCAATATCGAGGACATCTGGACCGTGCTCTATCGCGGCGGTTTCTACCGTGGCGGCGCGATCCATATGAGCGCTCTCGCCGGTATCGACCAGGCGCTGTGGGACATCAAGGGCAAGGCCCTCGGCGTGTCGGTCAGCGACCTGCTGGGTGGCCAGGTGCGCGACAAGATCCGCGTGTATTCGTGGATCGGTGGCGACCGCCCGGCCGACACTGCCCGCGCCGCCAAGGAAGCCGTGGCCCGTGGTTTTACCGCGGTGAAAATGAACGGCACCGAAGAGCTGCAATTTCTCGACAGCTTCGAAAAAGTCGACCAGGCCCTGGCCAACGTCGCCGCCGTGCGGGATGCGGTCGGTCCGAACGTCGGCATCGGCGTCGACTTCCATGGCCGGGTGCACAAACCCATGGCCAAGGTGCTGATGAAGGAACTCGACCCCTACAAACTGATGTTTATCGAAGAGCCGGTGCTCAGCGAAAACTACGAAGCGCTGAAAGAGCTGGCGCCGCTCACCAGCACCCCGATTGCCCTCGGCGAGCGCCTGTTCTCGCGCTGGGACTTCAAGCGCGTGCTCAGCGAAGGCTACGTCGACATCATCCAGCCGGATGCTTCCCACGCCGGCGGTATCACCGAAACCCGCAAGATTGCCAACATGGCCGAAGCCTACGACGTGGCCCTTGCCCTGCACTGCCCGCTCGGCCCGATTGCCCTGGCAGCGTGCCTGCAGCTGGATGCGGTTTGCTACAACGCGTTCATCCAGGAACAGAGCCTGGGCATTCACTACAACGAGAGCAATGACCTGCTGGATTACGTGCGCGATCCGGGTGTTTTCGACTACGACCAGGGCTTTGTGAAAATCCCCAACGGGCCAGGCCTGGGCATCGAGATCAACGAGGAATACGTGATCGAACGCGCGGCCATCGGGCATCGCTGGCGCAATCCGATCTGGCGGCATGCCGACGGCAGCTTCGCGGAGTGGTAAACACCGCGAATTTGAGATGAAAACCCGATCAATGTGGGAGCGGGCTTGCTCGCGAAGGCGGAGTGTCAGTCAACACCTCCGCTGCTGGTAGACCGCTTTCGCGAGCAAGCCCGCTCCCACATTTGATTCGGTTTCTTCAGTAAGACCTGTCCTCAATAACCATAAGAAGAGGCAACCCCCATGCAATCCGAGTCCTTCACCGGGCAGGCTTCTTTAGTCACGCCCAGCCGAAAGCGTTTCTTCATCATGGTGCTGCTGTTCATCACCGTGGTGATCAACTACCTGGACCGCAGCAACCTGTCGATTGCCGCTCCGGCCCTGACCAGCGAGCTGGGGATCGACCCGGTGCATGTCGGGCTGATCTTCTCCGCGTTCGGCTGGACCTACGCGGCCATGCAGATTCCCGGCGGCTGGCTGGTGGACCGGGTGCCGCCGCGCATTCTCTACAGCGTCGCCCTGCTGCTGTGGTCGGTGGCCACGGTGATGCTCGGTTTCGCCGCCAGCTTCATCGCGCTGTTCGTGTTGCGCATGGCGGTCGGTGCCCTGGAAGCCCCGGCTTACCCGATCAACAGCCGCGTGGTGACCACCTGGTTCCCTGAGCGTGAGCGGGCCACGGCGATTGGTGTTTATACCTCCGGGCAGTTTGTCGGGCTGGCGTTTCTCACGCCGGTGTTGGCCTGGCTGCAACACACCTTTGGCTGGCACATGGTGTTTGTCGCCACCGGCGGCGTGGGCATTGTGTGGGCGTTGATCTGGTACGCGGTGTACCGCGAGCCACGGGATTTCAAAGGCGCGAATGCGGCGGAAATCGAGCTGATCCGCGAAGGCGGCGGGTTGGTGGACATCCAGGCGCAGGCGGCCAAGGCGCCGTTCAGCTGGGTCGACCTCGGCATCGTGTTGAGCAAGCGCAAACTGTGGGGGATCTACCTGGGGCAGTTCTGCCTGAATTCCACGTTGTGGTTTTTCCTGACGTGGTTTCCGACCTACCTGGTGAAATATCGCGGCATGGACTTCATCAAGTCCGGCCTGCTGGCGTCGCTGCCGTTTCTGGCGGCGTTTGTCGGGGTGCTGTGTTCGGGGCTGTTTTCCGATTGGCTGATTCGCCGGGGAGCGTCCGTGGGGTTTGCGCGCAAGTTGCCGATCATTGGCGGGCTGTTGATTTCCACGGCGATCATCGGCGCCAACTTTGTTGATTCCACGGCGTGGGTGATTGCGTTTCTGGCGGTGGCGTTTTTCGGCAATGGCCTGGCGTCGATCACCTGGTCGCTGGTGTCGACCCTGGCGCCGGCAAGGCTGCTGGGGCTGACCGGAGGGGTGTTCAACTTCATCGGCAATCTGTCGGCGATTACCACGCCGATCGTGATTGGCTTTCTGGCGACAGGAGATTCGTTTGCACCGGCGATTACGTACATTGCGGTGCTGGCGTTGTTGGGGGCGTTGTCCTACATCTTGCTGGTCGGCAAGGTCGAGCGTATCGAGATTTAGGCGACTACTGCGGCGAGGGAGCTTGCTGTGGCGAGGGAGCTTGCTCCCGCTGGAGTGCGCAGCGCTCCCAGGATTTTGGGGCCGCTGCGCAGCCCAGCGGGAGCAAGCTCCCTCACCAAAAAAGCAGTGCGGCTCTAGTACAGCGCGCCATCCAGAATCTGATACACGATGCTGGTGCCAACGGCGATCAAGACGATGTCCCCACCCGAACGGCGCCATTCATAACCAGGGTATTGCGGCAGATGGCCCAGCGCCCGTGGGTCCAGACGCTCACCATAGTAGTTTGGCGGCAGGCGCTGGCCGCGCACCAGGTGGATGCCGGGAGGCGGCGGCGCGCCACGGCGGAAGTCGCCATGGTTGTCGCGGATGACCTGTCTCACAGGACCAAAGTCCTGAGGCGGCCCACCACGGTGGTTGTCCTGCGGCCCGCGATGGTCATCGCCACGTTGATCGTGCTGGCCCTGTGGGCCACCACGGTCAGGTCCGCCACCCTGATCATAGGGCGCAGCTTGGACCAGGGCGCTGGCGCCAAGCACCAGCACGCCTACACCTGCAATCAAACGTTTGGGGATTTTCATGTGGCTGTTTCCTCAGTACTGCACGAACAAAAAAGGGATTTCGAACCGAGTTCGAAATCCCTTGGTCTTGTTAGCTTAGGTGCTGATTTGCCAGCATGATTCCTCTGTATCAGGAACTTTACCTACCGCTTACGAGCCGCTTACTTACGGGCGTTGCGTACACCTTCCGACAGCGCCGAGCACAGGGTCAATACACCGTCGATGGCCTGTTGATCATTGCTGGCGTTGGCGATGTGGTCGATCAGTGCCGACCCCACCACCACACCGTCTGCCAGGCGGGCGATTGCAGCGGCCTGCTCCGGGGTGCGGATGCCGAAACCGATGCTGATCGGCAGGTCGGTATGCCGACGCAGACGGGTCACGGCCTCTTCGACGTGTTCCAGGGTCGCGGCACCGGCACCGGTCACACCGGCCACCGACACGTAGTACACAAACCCTGAGCTGCCGTTGAGCACGGTCGGCAGGCGCGCGTCGTCGGTGGTCGGCGTGGTCAGGCGGATAAAGTCGATACCGGCAGCCTGGGCCGGGTCGCACAGCTCGCCGTTATGTTCCGGCGGCATGTCGACCACGATCAGGCCGTCGACGCCGGCTTCTTTCGCATCGCTGATGAAGCGTGGCACGCCGTACATGTGGATCGGGTTGAAGTAGCCCATCAGCACCAGCGGCGTGTCGCTGTTGCCCTCGCGGAACTCGCGAACCATTTGCAGGGTTTTCGTGAGGTTCTGCTTGGCGGTCAGCGCGCGGATGTTGGCCAGTTGAATGGCCGGGCCGTCAGCCATCGGGTCAGTGAACGGCATGCCCAGTTCGATCACATCGGCGCCGGCCGCCGGCAAGCCCTTGAGGATCGCCAGCGAGGTGTCATAGCCCGGGTCGCCAGCGGTGACGAAGGTCACCAGGGCGGCGCGGTTTTGTTCTTTCAGTTGCGCAAAACGTGTTTGCAGGCGGCTCATTTAGTGTTTCTCCTGCTTGGACTGTTCCATGTGGTGCATCACGGTTTGCATGTCTTTGTCGCCACGGCCGGACAGGTTGACCACCATCAGGTGATCTTTCGGCAAGGTCGGCGCGCGCTTGAACACTTCGGCCAAGGCGTGGGCGCTTTCCAGTGCAGGAATAATCCCTTCCAGGCGGCAGCATTTGTGAAAGGCGTCGAGGGCTTCGTCGTCGGTCACCGAGGTGTACTGGACGCGGCCGATGTCGTGCAACCAGGCGTGTTCAGGGCCGATGCCCGGGTAGTCGAGGCCCGCGGAGATCGAGTGGGCGTCGATGATCTGGCCATCGTCGTCCTGCAACAGGAAGGTACGGTTGCCGTGGAGCACACCCGGTACGCCGCCGTTGAGGCTGGCCGCGTGTTTGCCGGTCTCGATGCCGTAGCCGGCCGCTTCAACGCCGATGATTTCGACGCTGGTGTCATCCAGGAACGGATGGAACAGGCCCATGGCATTGGAACCGCCGCCGATGCACGCCACCAGGCTGTCGGGCAGACGGCCTTCCTGGGCCTGCAGCTGGGTACGGGTTTCCTTGCCGATCACGGCCTGGAAGTCGCGAACCATCGCCGGGTACGGGTGCGGGCCGGCCACGGTGCCGATCAGGTAGAAGGTGCTGTCGACGTTGGTGACCCAGTCACGCAGCGCTTCGTTCATCGCGTCTTTCAGGGTGCCGGTACCGGCGACTACCGGGATCACTTCAGCGCCCAGCAGCTTCATGCGAAATACGTTGGCCTGCTGGCGCTCGATGTCGGTGGTGCCCATGTAGATCACGCATTGCAGGCCGAAACGCGCGGCGACGGTGGCAGTGGCCACACCGTGCATGCCGGCGCCGGTCTCGGCGATGATGCGTTTTTTACCCATGCGCCGCGCCAGCAGGATCTGGCCGATGCAGTTATTGATCTTGTGGGCGCCGGTGTGGTTCAGCTCTTCGCGCTTGAGGTAGATCTTGGCGCCACCGCAGAACTCGGTCAGGCGCTCGGCGAAGTACAGCGGGCTTGGGCGTCCGACGTAGTCGCGCTGGAAGTAGGCCAGTTCTTCGTTGAAGGCCGGATCGATCTTGGCCGCTTCGTATTCGCGGGCCAGGTCAAGGATCAACGGCATCAGGGTTT
Organism: Pseudomonas sp. P7779; assembly: GCF_013386315.1. Lineage (NCBI taxonomy): Bacteria > Pseudomonadati > Pseudomonadota > Gammaproteobacteria > Pseudomonadales > Pseudomonadaceae > Pseudomonas > Pseudomonas sp. P7779. Next base: position 62,422 of record NZ_JACARZ010000020.1, read on the forward strand.
CCGCCACGTAGCGGCCGCCGAACGAACCAAACAGGCCATTGGCATCCGGGCCGTTGCGTAAATCGGTCTGGGTCTGAGTCATGGGACGCTCCAGGTAGAAAATGTGTAAGAGGCAATGACGGTCACTCTACCCCTGACGCTTCCCCGTGAAAACCGATAAGATCGCCACAACCTGTCAGGAAAACTCACAGATGAGCCGAGACCTCCCACCGCTGAATGCCTTGCGCGCTTTTGAGGCGACTGCGCGCCTGAACAGCGTTAGCCAGGCCGCTGAGCAACTGCACGTGACCCATGGTGCGGTCAGCCGGCAGCTCAAGGTGTTGGAAGAACACCTCGGCGTCAGCCTGTTCGCCAAGGACGGGCGCGGCCTCAAACTCACAGATGCCGGCATTCGTCTGCGGGATGCGAGTTTCGAGGCCTTCGAGCGACTGAGGGACACCTGCGCCGAGCTCACGCAAAGCAGTGCCGATGCGCCGTTTGTGCTCGGCTGCTCCGGCAGCCTGCTGGCGCGCTGGTTTATTCCGCGTCTGGGGCGCCTGAACGCCGAGTTGCCGGATTTGCGCCTGCATCTGTCGGCGGGTGAAGGCGATCTTGACCCACGCCGCCCCGGCCTGGACGCGCTGCTGGTGTTCGCCGAACCTCCATGGCCGGCGGATATGCAGGTGTACGAATTGGCCAGCGAACGCATCGGCCCGGTCATGAGCCCGCGTTTTGCCCATTACGAGCGATTGCGCCAGGCGCCTCCCGAGGCGCTGCTGAATGAGGCCCTGTTGCACACTACCTCACGCCCGCAAGCCTGGCCCAGCTGGGCGCAGCACCATGGGATCGACGCTGGCGCGTTGAAGTACGGTCAGGGGTTTGAGCATTTGTATTATTTGCTGGAGGCGGCGGTGGCCGGGCTGGGGGTAGCAATTGCGCCTGAGCCGCTGGTGGCAGAGGACCTGCGAGCGGGTCGCCTGGTTGCGCCGTGGGGTTTCAGTGAAACCCCGGCGCAACTGGCGTTGTGGCTACCCAAGCGCGCCGCAGATGGGCGCGCCGGGCAACTGGCGCAGTGGCTCAAGGCTGAGCTTGCGCGCCAAGACGTTTAGTCGCCGCGTTTGCACAGCAAGTAAGCCGCCAGCAGACCCAGCGCGCCGACGGCAACACCGGCGGTAGTCCATGGATGCTCTTGCGCGTAGTCCCGTGTTGCAACACCGGTTTCGCGGATTTTGACTTTGCTTTCTTCGTAGGCATCGCTGATCAGGTGGCGGGAATGCTTGAGGGCGTTCTCGGCATTGCTTTTCAGGGCCTTCAGGGTTTTGCGCGACTCGTCAGACGCATCGTCCTTGAGGCTTTCCAAAGATTTGAGCAGGCTCGAAATCTCGGCTTCCATGCTTTCCAATGACGCTTTGCGTAAAGAGGTGTTGGCCATGTGGGCTCTCCTGGAGTGATTGAGTGGCGTGTGTTGTTTCCGACTGCGGCGGTTTCAGAAAGTGCAGTAAATCTGAACTTTCACATCGCAATAGCCGCCAGAAGCAGTACGAGAATTCACTGCTAGTCTTGATTAACGACCCCAGGAGAAAAACTTATGAGTGATCATCACACCTACAAGAAAGTCGAACTGGTGGGCTCTTCCGCGACCAGCATCGAGGAGGCCATCAACAATGCCCTGGCTGAAGCCAGCAAGAGCATCAAGCACTTGGAGTGGTTTGAAGTGACCGAGACCCGTGGCCACATCAAGGACGGCAAGGCTGCGCATTTCCAGGTCACCCTCAAGGTAGGGTTCCGAATTGCCAGTAGTTGATTGAGCCGGTTGAACTTGCGCGCTGGCCGATTGCCATAAACTCCGCTACAACCTTTAGGCACGTCGACGTGACGAGCGTCGGCGTGCTTCCTTTCGATCAACCCAAGGAAGTGACGGATGAAGAACTTTTTGTTGGCGGTAGGTTTGTTGAGCATTGCGGGCACGGCCCTGGCGGCGGGCAAGCCTTGTGAAGAGCTGAAAAGCGAGATTGCGGCGAAAATCGACGCTAAAGGCGCTTCGGGCTACTCCCTGGAAATCGTGGACAAAGGTGCTGCACCTAGTGACCACACGGTTGTCGGCAGCTGTGAAGCCGGTACCAAGGAAATCGCCTACAAGCGCGGGTGATCCCGTGTTGCAGACGTAAAAAACCGACGCGAGTGCGTCGGTTTTTTTATGCCTGCGATCCCTCGCTCCGCGTGGGAATGAAGCCTGGGATGCTCTGCGTCCCGCCTCACTCCTGGATTCAGCCCTTCATGACCTGCGCCAGCAGCTCGTAGGAATGAATCCGGTCGGCATGCTCGTACAGGTCACAGGTGAAGATCAGCTCATCCGCGCCGGTCTGCTCCACCAGCACTTCCAGCTTGGCGCGGATCTTCTGCGGGCTGCCCACCATGGCCAGGCCGAGGAAACTGCCCACGGCGTCTTTCTCATGGGGCAGCCACAGGCCGTCCATGGTTTTGACCGGCGGGCGCTGCACCAGGCTTTGCCCACGCATCAAAGCGAGAATTCGCTGGTACACCGAGGTGGCCAGGTAATCGGCTTGCTCATCGGTGTCGGCGGCCACCAGCGGGATGCCGAGCATCACGTAGGGCTTGTCCAGCACGGCCGAAGGCTTGAAGTGGTTGCGATAGACGCGAATCGCTTCATGCATCAGGCGCGGTGCGAAATGTGAGGCAAAGGCGTAAGGCAAACCGCGCTCGCCTGCCAGCTGCGCACTGAACAGGCTGGAGCCCAGCAGCCACACAGGCACATTGGTGCCCGTGCCGGGTACGGCGATCACGCGCTGGTCCGGGGTGCGCGGGCCAAGGTAGGCCATCAGTTCTGCCACGTCTTCCGGGAAATCATCGGCGCTGCCGGAGCGTTCACGGCGCAGCGCGCGGGCGGTCATCTGGTCGGAACCCGGTGCGCGGCCAAGGCCCAGGTCGATGCGGCCCGGGTACAGGCTTTCCAGGGTGCCGAACTGCTCGGCGATCACCAACGGTGCGTGGTTGGGCAGCATCACGCCACCGGAACCGACACGGATCGTCGAGGTGCCACCGGCCAGGTAACCCAGCAATACCGAGGTCGCCGAGCTGGCGATGCCGTCCATATTGTGGTGTTCGGCGACCCAGAAACGGTTGTAGCCGAATTTTTCCACGTGCTGGGCCAGGTCCAGGGAATTGCGCAGCGACTGCGCCGGGCTGCCGTTGGCGCGCACGGGCACGAGGTCGAGGGTCGAGAACTTTACGTCGGACAGCGATTTCATAAGCCTGCTTCTCCAATGGGGGCGCAGGCTTCTTAGACGAACCAAAACCTGCCGCTTCATGTGCATGTCCTATGCAATGAGGGCATATACCCGAGATTCAATAGCGATGGTGAAATTTCCTACTTAATCGCTAGGTTTCTCCGACAAGATGAACTTTGCCGTGGCGTCTATCCTCAGAACCCTTACTGACGCAAAACCACCGTTCGAGGAGACCGCTATGAGTATTGTTAAAAAAGCATCCGCGCATTGGGAAGGCGACCTGAAGACTGGCCTGGGTTCCATTTCCACCGAAACCGGCGTTCTGCGTGAAGCGCCTTACGGCTTCAAGGCCCGTTTCGAAGGTGGCAAGGGCACCAACCCTGAAGAACTGATCGGCGCAGCCCATGCCGGTTGTTTCTCCATGGCGTTTTCCATGATTCTCGGCGATGCCGGGCTCAAGGCCGACAGCATCGACACCCAGGCCGAAGTGACCCTGGACCAAGTGGACGGTGGCTTTGCGATTACTGCCGTGCACCTGACCCTCAAGGCGAAGATCCCGGGCGCCAGCCAGGCGCAGTTCGATGAGCTGAGCAAAAAGGCCAAGGAAGGATGCCCCGTGTCCAAGGTACTGAATGCAACCATTACCCTGGATGGCACCCTCGTTAATTGATCGACCCTTGTAGGAGCGAGCTTGCTCGCGAAGCGCTCAAAGGCGCCGCGCTCTTCCAGGCGGCACGCGTTATCGTTGACGTTTTTCGCGAGCAAGCTCGCTCCTACACGTTCAGGTATGGTCGAATAGCCGATTGCAGACTCAGCGCACACCCGTGCGCGTGCATTCAGGGAGCTTCACACATGAAACGTATTGCCTTGGCGGTTATCTGCTGTGCACTGGCCACGTCGGCGCTGGCGGCGCCAAAAGATTGTGAAGAGCTCAGGAAGGAGATCGAGGTCAAAATCCAGGCGAATGCCGTTCCGTCCTACACCCTCGAAATCGTCACCAAGGAAGAAGCTGACAAGCACGACAGCGCCATGGTTGTCGGCAGCTGTGAGAATGGCACCAAAGCCATCGTCTACCAGAAGAACAACGACTGATCAGATGCAGTTGACGCTACGTTCTTCGGCCAGCAATTGACCCGCTTTGTTGTACAGCCGGATATTCGGGTTGTAGCCCAGTGAGCGCCCTTCCAGGCGATAGCGCTGGCCCGCCTCGAAACGGTCGTATTGCAGGGTCATGAAGCAGGTACGGTCAGTGGTTTGGCCAAACCCGCCGAAACTGCCGCCGGTAGGCACCTCGAAATCAAAACGTACCATCAGCTCATGGCTGCCAGGCGGCACCTGGAAGAAGCGCCCGTCGTTCAGGTTTTTCCCGTCCAGGCGTTGCGCCATTACCAGCTTGGCGCCGGGTGTCGGGGTAGCGAAGTCGACCCAGGCCTGGTGTGGATCAACCGGCGGTAGTGGCGTCGACGCACAGGCACTGAGAAAAATCGCGGCGACGGGAAGCAGTAGCTGACGCATGTTAAGCACTCAACTGTAGGAATGGTTTTTTGAACGGCTGCGTTCGGCAGCACGCTCCCTATGAGTATAAACACGCCACGCCATGGAAAAATTCCCCACAGGCGAGATAGTCTGGCGGGATGGTTACCGGCGAGAGGTTTTAATGGTCAGGCGTTTGCTTCCCGGCTTGATGCTGCTGTTGCTCAGTGGCTGTTCCAGCGTCAGTTATTACAGCCAACTGGCAGACGGCCAATGGCAATTGCTGCGTGCCCGGGAGCCGGTCTCCGCGGTCGTCGCCGACCCGTCCCGGCCACAGGTGCTGCGCGAGCACTTGGCGCAATCGCAGAAAGCCCGCACCTTCGCCAGCGAACACCTGCACCTGCCGGATAACCAGAGTTACCGGCTGTATGCCGATATCGGCCGTCCTTACGTGGTCTGGAACGTGTTCGCCACGCCTGAATTTTCCCTGTCCCCGCAAACCCACTGCTTCCCGATTGCCGGTTGCGTGGCCTATCGCGGCTACTACAACCAGGGCGCCGCACGCGGCCAGGCGGCTTTGTTGAAGCAGCAAGGGATGGATGTGTCGATTGGCGGCGTGGAGGCCTATTCCACCCTCGGCTGGTTCAACGACCCGATCATGAGTTCGATGATGAGCTGGGGGGACGAGCGCCTGGCCACGCTGATTTTTCATGAGCTGGCGCACCAGCGGTTTTATGTGAAGGACGACACCGAGTTCAACGAGTCGTACGCCACCTTCGTCGAGCAGGAAGGTACCCGGCAATGGCGCGCCGCCCAAGGCTTGCCGCCTGCCAGCGAGTCGGCGCTGAAACAGCGCGACCAGTTCACCCGGCTGGTGCTCGATACCCGCAAACGCCTGGAGCAGTTGTATGCGCAGCCGCTGGCGGCAGATGCCATGCGCCAGGCCAAGGCCGCTGAATTCGAGCGCCTGCGCAGTGACTACCGGCACATGCGCGATAGCCAGTGGGGTGGCGACAAGCGTTATGACGCCTGGGTCAACCTGCCGATGAACAACGCAAGGTTGCTGCCGTTTGGCCTGTATGACCAGGGGGTACCGGCGTTCGCCGCACTGTTCCGGCAGGAAGGCGGGGATTGGGCGAGGTTTTTTGTCGCGGTGGAGAAGCTGGGCGGGTTGCCGGTGGATCAGCGCAAGGCGGCCCTGAGGGCGTTGGAGGGATCCGGGCAAGTGGTTGGCCGGTAGGGCCTCATCGCGGGCAAGCCCGGCTCCCACATTTGACTGAGTTGTCTTGGCCGACCGTGATCAAATGTGGGAGCTGGCTTGCCTGCGATAGCGCATTCAAGGCCGTTGCAAAAACGCCTGATGCAGCTCGGCCAATGTTTCAAAATGCCAGGTCGGCGCCTCGGCACTCAGCTCTTCATGGCTGCCAAACCCATAACCCACCGCCGCCGAATCCAGCCCATTGCTGCGGGCCCCGATCAGGTCGTGCTTGCGGTCGCCAATCATCAAGGTGCTGGCCGGGTCCAGGCTTTCTTGCGCCATCAGGTGGGCAATCAGCTCGACCTTGTTGGTGCGGGTGCCGTCCAGCTCGCTGCCGTAGATCACCTTGAAGTGCTTGGCGAAATCAAAATGCCGGGCGATTTCCCGGGCAAATACCCAAGGCTTGGACGTGGCCACATACAGCTGGCGGCCCTGGCCATTCAATTCCTCAAGCAGCGGCATCACGCCGTCGAACACGCGGTTTTCGTACAGGCCGGTGACCTTGAAGCGCTCGCGGTAGAAATTCACCGCCTCCCAGGCCTTGGCTTCGTCGAAGTCATAAAACTGCATGAACGCTTGCAGCAGCGGCGGGCCGATGAAGTGCTCAAGTTTGGTCAGGTCCGGCTCATCGATCCCCAGTTTGGCGAGGGCGTACTGGATCGAGCGGGTGATGCCTTCGCGCGGGTCGGTGAGGGTGCCATCGAGGTCGAACAAAACGGTCTGGTAATGCATGGGTGTCCTTGTCATTGGTCGAAGCCTTCGGCCAGGTGCAGGTCTTTGAGCTTTACGTAGTTCGCGGCGCTGTAGGTGAAAAATGCGCGTTCCTTGTCAGTCAGCGGGCGGATTTGTTTAACCGGGCTGCCAACATACAAAAAACCGCTTTCAAGTTTCTTGCCCGGCGGCACCAGGCTGCCGGCGCCGATGATCACCTCGTCTTCCACCACGGCGCCGTCCATCACAATGCTGCCCATGCCGATCAGGACCCGGCTGCCTACCGTGCAGCCATGCAGCATGACCTTGTGGGCAATGGTCACATCGTCGCCGATCAGCAGCGGGAAACCATCAGGATTGAAGGGGCCTGCGTGGGTAATGTGCAGCACGCAGCCGTCCTGCACGCTGGTGCGCGCACCGATGCGGATGCGGTGCATGTCGCCGCGGATCACCGTCAGCGGCCATACCGAGCTGTCGGTGCCGATTTCGACGTCGCCGATCACCACCGCCGATGCATCGACGAAAGCCCCGGCGGCCAGGGCCGGCGTGTGATTCTGGTAGGTGCGAAGGGTCACGATAGGCTCTCTCTCTTCTGCTGATAGCTGCGGTGGGCGTTGATTGTAATTAAGATGGCCCCATCTTTGTTCTTACATGTTTCTTCAGCCAAGGTGCCAACCGTGAGCGCGAACAACCCTCTTCTGCAGTCCTACGACCTGCCGCCGTTCTCGGCGATCCGTGCCGAGCACGTACAGCCGGCCATTGAACAGATCCTCGCCGACAACCGCGTCGCCATCGAAGGCATCCTGCAAAGCCAGGGTAAAAATCCGACCTGGGCCGGGCTGGTCCTGGCCATGGACGAACTCAATGACCGCCTGGGTGCCGCCTGGAGCCCGGTCAGCCACCTGAATGCCGTGTGCAACAGCGCCGAACTGCGAGAAGCCTACGAGGCGTGCCTGCCGGCACTGAGCGCCTACTCCACCGAGATGGGCCAGAACCGCGAGTTGTTCCAGGCCTTCGACGCCCTGGCCAACAGCCCGGAAGCCGCCGGCTTCGACGTGGCGCAAAAAACGATTCTGGAACACTCCCTGCGGGACTTCCGTCTGTCGGGTATCGATTTGCCGCCTGAGCAGCAAAAGCGTTATGCCGAAGTGCAGAGCAAGCTCTCCGAACTGGGCAGCAAGTTCTCCAACCAATTGCTCGATGCCACCCAGGCCTGGACCAAGCACGTCACTGACGAAGCAACCCTTGCCGGCCTGACCGATTCCTCCAAGGCGCAAATGGCTGCGGCTGCCCAGGCCAAGGGCCTCGACGGCTGGCTGATCACCCTGGAATTCCCAAGCTACTACGCGGTGATGACCTACGCCCACGACCGCGCCCTGCGTGAAGAAATCTACGCAGCCTACTGCACCCGCGCGTCGGACCAAGGCCCGAATGCCGGTCAGAATGATAATGGCCCGGTCATGGAACAGATCCTCGACCTGCGTCAGGAGCTGGCGCAACTGCTGGGCTTCGCCTCGTTCTCCGAGCTGAGCCTGGCCACCAAAATGGCCGAGTCCAGCGACCAGGTGCTGAGCTTCCTGCGTGACCTGGCCAAGCGCAGCAAGCCGTTTGCCACCCAGGACCTGCAACAGCTCAAGGCCTATGCCGCCGAACAAGGCTGCGCGGACCTGCAAAGCTGGGACAGCGGTTTCTACGGCGAAAAACTGCGTGAGCAGCGTTACAGCGTTTCCCAGGAAGCCCTGCGCGCCTACTTCCCGATCGACAAGGTACTCAGCGGCCTGTTCGCCATCGTGCAACGCCTGTATGGCATCGAGATCGCCGAGCAGAAAGGCTTCGACACCTGGCACCCGGATGTTCGCCTGTTCGAAATCAAGGAAAACGGCCAGCACGTCGGCCGCTTCTTCTTCGACCTGTATGCCCGCGCCAACAAGCGTGGGGGTGCCTGGATGGACGGCGCCCGTGACCGTCGCCGCACGGTTGATGGCGTGCTGCAAAGCCCGGTGGCCAACCTGGTGTGCAACTTCACCCCGGCCGACAGCGGCAAGCCTGCCCTGCTGACCCACAATGAAGTGACCACGCTGTTCCACGAATTCGGCCACGGCCTGCACCACCTGTTGACCCGTGTCGAGCACGCCGGCGTGTCCGGCATCAACGGCGTGGCCTGGGATGCGGTGGAGTTGCCGAGCCAGTTCATGGAGAACTGGTGCTGGGAGCCGGAAGGCCTGGCGCTGATTTCCGGTCACTATGAAACCGGTGAGCCGCTGCCTCAGGACCTGCTGGAAAAAATGCTCGCGGCGAAGAACTTCCAGTCCGGCCTGATGATGGTTCGCCAGTTGGAGTTCTCGCTGTTCGACTTCGAGCTGCACGCCACCCACGGCGATGGCCGCAGCGTGCTGCAGGTGCTGGAAGGTGTGCGTGATGAGGTGTCGGTGATGCGTCCGCCCGCCTACAACCGCTTCCCCAACAGCTTCGCGCATATCTTCGCTGGCGGTTACGCCGCGGGTTACTACAGCTACAAGTGGGCGGAAGTGCTGTCGGCCGATGCCTTTTCCAAGTTCGAAGAAGATGGCGTACTCAATGCCGAGACTGGCCGAGCGTTCCGCGAGGCGATCCTGGCCCGTGGCGGTTCCCAGGCACCGATGGTGCTGTTCGTCGATTTCCGCGGACGGGCGCCGTCGATTGACGCACTCTTGCGCCACAGCGGCCTGAGTGAGGACGCGGCAGCATGAGTGAAGCACCTGTGAAAACCAAAAAACGCTTTATCGCCGGGGCAGTCTGCCCGGCGTGCAGCGAGCCGGACAAGTTGATGATGTGGAGCGAGGACGATGTTCCGCACCGCGAATGCGTGGCTTGCGGCTATTCCGACACGCTGAATGAACAAGGTCTGTCAGTGCCCAAGGAATTGGGTACGCGGGTCAATACGTCGGCGTTGAAAGCACCGGACCCCAAGGTGCAAGCGGTGCAGTTCTTCCCTAATCCGAAGCTGAAGAAAGACTGATCGTGAAGCGCTCCCTGGGTTGATGGCTCAGGGAGCGACCACCCAGGCGGTTTTTTCCTCGGCCGGGTCTTTGGCGTTTTCCGCGGTATTCAGCCAGCTTTTCATCGAGCACAGCGCAAAGGCGCTGGTGCTGCATTCGCCGTTGGCCAGTGCGGTGCGTAACTTGTCGACATCGGCCCTCATCATGTAGCGAACACCGTCCTTGAAGCCGCTACTGGCGCCAAAGCCGCCCAAGGTCATTTCGTTCAGCGCATCTTCCTTGCTCCATCCCTGAATCACCACCCGATACATCGCCGCCACCAGGCCAGTGCGGTCGGAGCCGTGTTTGCAGTGCATCAGCACCGGGCCGTTGGCTTCGGCATCCTGAATCGCACGCAACGCTGCGAGCACATCGGCGTCATCGACATGGTTGGTGCGATAGGACAATTGCACCTGGTTGATACCGGGTGATTTCAGCCACTTGGCATCGGACTCGGGCAGAAAGTTGATCACCGTACCGATCTTGAGCTTTTCCAATACAGGAACAGCACCGCTATCCGGCAGCGCGCTGCGATAGAGCGTGGGCGTCATTTGATACAGGTTGTATTGATTGCCCACCGGCTGGGCCCATTCCAACGAACGAATGGGCGTGAGCTCTTCGGCCTGGGACGGTGCGGTGGTGAACAGCGCCATGAACACGAGGCTGACGGCAGGCAGCAATTGATTCTTGAACATGCGCGATGTAACCGAATAGGGAAGGGGCTGATGGGGCCCAGATTCGCCTACAGGGGGTCAATGCCGTGTGAGGTACTCGTCAAAGAATCGTGAATAAGCCGGCTCCGGGCAGATTTTTTCGCGCTGAAACGATTTTCCCCAATCCTTAGCCTGCTATCCTTTGTAACTATTGATTGCTGCTGTGTTCTATCCCCTTGGGTCCTTTGGATCCCATTTACTGCCAAAACTATAAGTCGTTCCTCGAAGCGGCTGATAAATCCGTGACCACATGATGAGGTGCCACCATGTCTGATCAAGATCAAGACAACCCCCGGCGTGAGTTTTTACGCAAATCCTTGACCTTGATCCCCGTGGTCACTGTCGCCAGCACGGGCCTGGGCGGTTCGATGCTGATGGCGGTTCCCGAACCGGCTCAAGCCAGCCCGGAGAAGGCGCCCGTCAGCAGCAAGGCCTATGAGCCGAGCTATTTCACTGGCGAGGAATGGGCCTTTATCAACGCGGCCGTTGCGCGCCTGATCCCGGCGGACGACCAGGGCCCAGGCGCCCTGGAAGCCGGCGCGCCGGAATACATCGACCGTCAGATGAACACGCCGTACGCGGCGGGTGCCCTGTGGTTCATGCAAGGCCCGTTCAATGCCGACGCGCCGCCTGAAATGGGCTGGCAGAGCAAATTGGTGCCCAAGGAGATCTATCGCCTGGGCATCGCTGCCACGGATGCCTGGTCGAAAGCGATGAACGGTAAGCTATTTGCCGAGCAAGACAGCGCTACCCAGGAAAAGTTGTTGCAGCGCCTGGAGGCCGGCGACGCGCAGTTCGACAGCGTCCCGCCGAAGATTTTCTTCAATCTGTTGCTGCAAAACACCAAGGAAGGGTTCTTTTGCGACCCGGTCCACGGTGGCAACAAAGGCATGGTCGGCTGGACCATGATCGGCTTCCCCGGCGCCCGCGCCGATTTCATGGATTGGGTTGAACGCAACGAGCAATACCCCTTCCCGGCTGTTTCGATCCGTGGCGAGAGGGCGTAAACGTGGCGACCATCATGAAGAAAGTGGATGCAGTGATTGTCGGCTTCGGCTGGACCGGCGCGATCATGGCCAAGGAGCTGACGGAAGCAGGCCTCAACGTGGTAGCGCTGGAGCGCGGCCCGATGCAGGACACCTACCCGGACGGCAACTATCCCCAGGTCATCGACGAACTGACCTACAGCGTGCGTAAAAAGCTCTTCCAGGACATCTCCAAGGAAACCGTGACCATTCGCCATAGCGTGAATGACGTGGCGATGCCCAACCGCCAACTGGGCGCTTTCCTGCCTGGCAACGGTGTCGGCGGTGCAGGCCTGCACTGGTCCGGCGTGCACTTTCGGGTGGACCCGATCGAGTTGCGCATGCGCAGCCATTACGAAGAGCGCTACGGGAAAAACTTCATTCCCAAGGACATGACCATCCAGGATTTCGGCGTCAGCTATGAAGAGCTGGAACCATTCTTCGACTATGCCGAAAAAGTCTTCGGCACCTCCGGGCAAGCCTGGACGGTGAAGGGCCAGTTGGTGGGCGAAGGCAAGGGCGGCAACCCTTACGCACCGGATCGCTCCAATCACTTCCCGCTGGAATCGCAGAAGAACACCGTCTCTGCACAGCTGTTCCAGAAGGCCGCCACGGCCGTGGGGTACAAGCCCTACAACCTGCCTTCCGCGAATACATCGGGGCCGTACACCAACCCTTACGGCGCCCAGATGGGCCCGTGCAACTTCTGCGGCTTCTGCAGCGGTTATGTCTGCTACATGTATTCCAAGGCTTCGCCGAACGTGAACATCCTGCCGGCCTTGCGCCAGGAACCCAAGTTCGAACTGCGGCCCAATTCCCACGTGCTGAAGGTCAATCTCGACAGCACCAGGAGCAAGGCGACCGGCGTGACGTATGTCGACGCCCAGGGGCGGGAATGCGAGCAGCCGGCGGACCTGGTGATCCTCGGTTCCTTCCAGTTCAACAACGTGCGCCTGATGCTGCTGTCGGGCATCGGCAAACCCTACGACCCGATCTCCGGTGAGGGCGTGGTGGGCCGCAACTTCGCCTACCAGAACATGGCCACCATCAAGGCGTTCTTCGACAAGGACGTGCACACCAACAACTTCATCGGTGCCGGCGGCAATGGCGTGGCGGTCGATGACTTCAACGCCGACAACTTCGACCATGGGCCGCACGGCTTTGTGGGCGGCTCGCCGATGTGGGTCAACCAGGCGGGCAGCCGGCCGATTGCGGGCACCTCCAACCCGCCGGGCACGCCGGCCTGGGGCAGTGCGTGGAAGCGCGCCACGGCTGATTACTACACTCACCAGGTGTCGATGGATGCCCATGGCGCCCACCAATCCTACCGTGGCAACTACCTCGACCTGGACCCGGTTTACCGCGATGCCTACGGCCTGCCGCTGCTGCGCATGACCTTCGACTGGCAGGAAAACGACATCAAGATGAACCGCTTCATGGTCGAAAAAATGAGCAAGATCGCCGAAGCGATGAACCCCAAGGCGATTGCCTTGCTGGGCAAAAAGGTGGGCGAGCACTTCAACACCGCGTCTTACCAGACCACCCACCTCAACGGTGGCGCGATCATGGGCACCGACCCGAAAACCAGTGCCTTGAACCGCTACCTGCAGTGCTGGGACGTACACAACGTGTTTGTCCCGGGCGCTTCCGCGTTCCCACAAGGCTTGGGCTACAACCCTACGGGCCTGGTGGCGGCATTGACCTACTGGTCGGCGCGGGCAATTCGCGAGCAGTACCTGAAAAACCCCGGCCCACTGGTTCAGGCATAAGGAGCGATGACCATGAAAGCATTTGTTATCGCGTCCCTGGCTTTGTTCAGCAGCTGCTCGGTGAGTGCGGCTGAAACCGATCTGGTCAAACAGGGTGAATACCTGGCTCGCGCCGGTGACTGCGTGGCCTGCCACACCGCCAAGGGCGGCAAGCCGTTCGCCGGTGGCCTGCCGATGGAAACCCCGATCGGCACCATCTACTCCACCAACATCACCCCGGACAAAACCGGCCTGGGCGACTACAGCTTCGAAGACTTCGACCAGGCCGTGCGCCATGGCGTCGCCAAGAACGGTAGTACGCTTTACCCGGCGATGCCCTACCCGTCCTACGCGCGGGTCAGCGAAAGCGACATGCAGGCGCTGTACGCGTACTTCATGAAGGGCGTGGAGCCGGTGGCGCAGGTGAACAAGGACAGCGACATTCCCTGGCCGTTGAGCATGCGCTGGCCGTTGGCCGGATGGCGCTGGATGTTTGCGCCCAAGGTCGAGGACTACCAGGCCCAGGCGGGCGCCGATCCGGTGATCAGCCGTGGCGCGTATCTGGTGGAAGGCCTCGGCCACTGCGGCGCTTGCCACACACCACGGGCCCTGACCATGCAGGAAAAATCCCTGAGTGCGTCGGATGGCAGCGCTTTCCTGTCCGGCAGTGCGCCGCTGGAAGGCTGGATTGCCAAAAGCCTGCGGGGCGACCACAAGGACGGCCTGGGTAGCTGGAGCGAGGACCAACTGGTGCAATTCCTCAAGACCGGGCGCAGTGATCGCAGCGCGGTGTTTGGCGGCATGAGCGACGTTGTGGTCCACAGCATGCAGTACATGTCGGAAGAGGATCTGACGGCTATCGCCCGTTACCTCAAGAGCTTGCCGGCGGTGGATCCCAAGGATCAGCCGCACCAATACGAAAAGCAGGTCGCCGATGCGCTGTGGAAGGGTGATGACAGCAAGCCGGGTGCCTCGGTGTACATCGACAACTGCGCGGCGTGCCACCGTACCGACGGCCACGGCTACACCCGCGTGTTCCCGGCGCTGGCGGGCAACCCGGTGCTACAGACGGCGGATGCGACCTCGTTGATCAACATCGTGTTGAACGGCGGCACGTTGCCGGCGACGCATACGGCACCTTCGACTTTCACCATGCCGGCGTTTGCCTGGCGGCTGTCGGATCAGGAAGTGGCGGATGTGGTCAGTTTCGTTCGGGGCAGTTGGGGTAATAAGGGAGAGCCTGTAAAGGCTTCGCAAGTGAAAGACTTGCGAAAAGATGCAGTAACTACCGAAGCTGATCAAACTTCAGAGAAGTAGTGTCAGTTGCCAGGTTTATAGTTTTATATATAAGCCTGGCAACTAGCCGATTAATTATCGAGGGGCGCAGGTTTTTACAAAGCTATTCGCCATGTTCAGGAAGATGGTCTTGTCCTGTTCATCGAAGTCGCCGTCGTTATCCAGGTCGGTGGTGGTGGAGGTGGTGTCGTAGTGCCCGTCCCTGTTGGAGGAAGAGGCATACATGGCGTAGGACAGTTTACCGTCGGTAAAGCGCTCCATTAATACTTCCGGGCTGTTATCTTTTTCAAAGTCTTCGCATGTAAAGCGTAGTTCATCCTGAGACATAAATATCCTGTAGGTGGTAATGAGTTAAGTTGTGATCATAGCGATGTGTTAATAACTTTATCCATGTCACATATGTCGCGATTTATTTCTTGTTTGGTTACATGTAGGAAGGTGTCATTCCGTTCGTGCGAAGGTCGATGCTAGACCGCGCCGCCCAGTGGTGCTGGTGAAAAGCGATCTTCTCGAATACTGTATATGGATACAGTTTATGAGGTCTGACTATGAATGTCCCTTTGCCGCCTCGCGGGCGCGGCACGGCCACCAACCTGCACAACCGTTTTGCGCCCACCGTCAGCGTGGCGGAAGACGACGGTTGGTATCAGGAAGTGCCACAGACCCAGGGCACCGAAGTCCGTATCGAAACCGCGAAAACCATCATTACCCGCAACAGCTCGCCGGATATCCCGTTTGACCGGGCGATCAACCCGTATCGCGGCTGCGAGCATGGTTGTATCTACTGCTATGCGCGGCCCAGCCACGCGTATTGGGACCTGTCGCCGGGGCTGGACTTCGAAACCAAGCTGATCGCCAAGACCAACGCCGCCGACGTGCTTGAGCAGCAACTGTCGAAACCGGGCTACACCTGCGCGCCGATCAACCTGGGCTCCAACACCGACCCGTACCAGCCCATCGAGCGCGAGTACAAGATCACCCGGCAAACCCTCGAAGTTCTGCTGCGCTACCGTCATCCGGTGACGATCATTACCAAGGGCTCGCTGATCCTGCGGGACCTCGACCTGCTGACCGAGTTGGCGCAGCAGCGGCTGGTGGCGGTGATGATCAGCCTCACCAGCCTGGACGACGAACTCAAGCGCATCCTCGAACCGCGCACGGCTGCACCCAAGGCCCGGCTGCGGGCGATCCGGGTGATGCGTGAGGCGGGGATACCGGTAGGCGTGTTGTGTTCGCCGATGATCCCGATGATCAACGACAGCGAGCTGGAAAGCCTGCTGGCCGAAGCTCATGCCGCGGGGGCACAGAGCGCGGCGTACATGATGCTGCGTTTGCCTCTGGAGGTGGCGCCGCTGTTTGAGGAATGGCTGGCGGCCCATTACCCGCAGCGCGCGGCCCATGTGATGAGCCTGGTGCGGCAGGTGCGCGGCGGTGAGGTCTACGACAGCCGCTTCGGTGTACGCATGCGTGGCGAAGGGCCGTTTGCCGATTTGCTGGCGCAACGTTTCGCCAAGGCGATCAAACGATTGGGGCTCAACCGACGGGAAGGGTTTAATCTGGACTGCACGGCGTTTTGTCCGCCGGGCAGACAGATGGCTTTATTGTAAACTGCTGGATAAGCGTACTTTTCTGTAGCAATAGTCGCGTTTTGATATCACTGAAAGCCCTGATCTAGAGCGGTTCATTCAGTTTGAGTTAAGTTTCGGCGGGTACCTTGTTCATCGAGTGACTAATGAGTCGGCGTTTCAGTTCGGGCGCCGGCCGCACTGGAAAACTCCCCTGCTCCAACCAAGAGGATGAATTATGAGTGACAAGGATAAACAGCCGTTGGCTGCGTCGGCTTCAGCCCCTCACGAGGCGGAATCCGCCGATGCAGCGCTGCAGCACATCGTTGAAGGCTTTTTGCATTTCCATAACGAGATCTTCCCCCAGCAGGAAGAGCTCTTCAAAAAACTCGCCACGGCCCAGAGCCCGCGGGCGATGTTCATTACCTGTGCCGACTCGCGCATCGTTCCCGAGCTGATCACCCAAAGCTCCCCTGGGGATTTGTTCGTGACCCGTAACGTCGGTAACGTCGTGCCCCCTTATGGGCAGATGAACGGCGGTGTTTCCACGGCTATCGAGTACGCCGTACTGGCCCTTGGTGTGCAGCACATCATCATTTGCGGCCACTCCGACTGCGGCGCCATGCGCGCGGTGCTCAACCCCCAAAGCCTGGAAAAAATGCCCACGGTAAAGGCCTGGCTGCGCCACGCCGAGGTCGCCAAGACCATGGTCCAGGACAACTGCGATTGCGCCAACGAACACGAAAGCATGCACGTGCTGACCGAAGAAAACGTGATCGCCCAACTGCAGCACCTGCGCACTCATCCCTCCGTGGCCTCGCGCATGGCCAACGGGCATTTGTTTATCCATGGCTGGGTCTACGACATCGAGACCAGCGAAATCAGGGCCTACGATGCGGATCAGGCAGCGTTCCTGCCCTTGAACGGTACCCAGCCGATTCCATCCGCGACGCCTAAAGCGCGCTTCTAAAACAATC
Source organism: Pseudomonas sp. P7779 (assembly GCF_013386315.1). Taxonomy (NCBI): domain Bacteria; kingdom Pseudomonadati; phylum Pseudomonadota; class Gammaproteobacteria; order Pseudomonadales; family Pseudomonadaceae; genus Pseudomonas; species Pseudomonas sp. P7779. The sequence continues at coordinate 79,432 of NZ_JACARZ010000020.1, forward strand.
CCCTGTCGGGTAACGCGATGGCTGCCATTCGAGCAGCCAGGCTTTGCCACGCCCGGCGAATGCCTCGGGAGAGTCATTATGCGTGCTGCTCAATTGAAAGCTGTGCTGCCACGGGAGCTGCTGGCTTCCGTGGTTGTGTTTCTGGTCGCCCTGCCGCTGTGCATGGGGATCGCCATCGCGTCCGGAATGCCTCCGGCCAAAGGCTTGATCACCGGGATCATCGGTGGCCTGGTGGTCGGTTGGCTGGCGGGGTCGCCGTTGCAAGTCAGCGGTCCGGCGGCAGGTTTGGCGGTGTTGGTGTTCGAGCTGGTTCGCCAGCATGGCATGGCCATGCTCGGGCCGATCCTGTTGCTGGCGGGCTTCCTGCAATTGGTGGCTGGGCGTTTGCGCCTGGGCTGCTGGTTTCGCGTGACTGCGCCTGCAGTGGTGTACGGGATGCTGGCGGGGATCGGGGTGCTGATTGTCCTGTCGCAGGTACACGTGATGCTCGACGGTGTGCCAAAGCCCTCGGGGCTGGATAACCTCGCCGGCTTCCCTGCGGCACTGATCCAGGCGATCCCCACATTGGGCGGCGGGCTCGGCTGGCAGGCCGGTTTGCTCGGGCTGTCGACGATTATGGTGATGTGGCTGTGGGACAAGTTCCGCCCGCAAAAGCTGCGCTTCGTCCCCGGCGCCCTGCTCGGCGTGGGTCTGGCGACAGCCACCAGCCTGGTGCTGGCGTTGCAGGTCAAGCGGGTGGAGGTGCCGGAAAATCTCGCGGATGCCATCGATTGGCTGCGCCCCAGCGACCTGTTGAACCTGGCGGATCCCAATCTGTTGATCGCGGCCTTCGCCGTGGCATTTATCGCCAGCGCTGAAACGCTGCTTTCGGCGGCGGCAGTCGACCGTATGCACAGTGGCCAGCGTTCCGACTTCGACAAGGAATTGTCGGCACAAGGTGTGGGCAACATGCTGTGTGGCCTGGTCGGCGCCCTGCCGATGACCGGTGTGATCGTGCGCAGTTCGGCCAACGTCCAGGCCGGCGCTACCACGCGTTTGTCGGCGATGTTCCACGGCTTGTGGCTGCTGGCGTTCGTGCTGTTGCTGTCCAGTGTGCTGCAAAGCATTCCGGTGGCAAGCCTGGCGGGTGTGCTGGTGTACACCGGGATCAAGCTCGTGGACATGAAGGCGTTTCGTGGCCTGGCGCGCTACGGGCGAATGCCGATGTTTACCTACGCGGCGACGGCGCTGGCGATCATCTTTACCGACCTGCTGACGGGTGTGTTGGTGGGCTTCGGGGTGACGCTGGTGAAGCTGGCGTTCAAGGCCTCACGCTTGAAGATAAGCCTGATCGACCTGCCGCAGGAGGGCGAGATGGAGCTGCGATTGACGGGGGCCGGGACCTTTCTCAAGGTGCCTGCATTGACCCAGGTGCTGTCGACGGTACCCGCCGGGACCACCTTGCATGTGCCGCTCAGTAACCTGAGTTATATCGACCACTCCTGCCTTGAGCTATTGGAGGAATGGGGTCGGGCCAATGCGGCCAAGGGCTCGAAGCTGATGATCGAGGCGCGGGGGTTGAAGCGCAGGTTGGAAGGACGGGTAAGAACGACGACCGGAATAGGCTCGGCGCCGTCTGTTGGCTGACGAAACCGGATCAAAATGTGGGAGCGGGCTTGCTCGCGAAGGCGCAGTGTCAGTCACTGAATGTGTTTCTGATACACCGCTTTCGCGAGCAAGCCCGCTCCCACATTGGATCTTTGCAAGCCGGCAAATCTAAGCTGGCTGGTCCAGCTCAAGACCCACGCCCAACTGCCGCGACAGGCACGGCCAGCGCTTCCAAGCCGCTTCCGTGTCCGGGCTCTTGAGCTTGTCGCGGTAGGCTTCGACCGACTCCAGCGCAAAACTCTCCTCGTTAAGCATCTCATCCACCGCGTGGTGCACCGCCTCATCCAGCTGATTGGCAAACACCTCGCCGATCAATTGGTGGGCAATCACGTTCGCCACAGTGGTATCCAGCGGAATCAACGGCTGGCCGAAGTGCTTGATATACAGATCGTTGACCTCTTCCACCAGGCGATGCGCCAGGTAAGCCTCATCCAGCAAACCGTCCAGGCCTTCATGCCCGGCCAGGATCGCCGGCGGCTGCAGGAAGAAATGCTCGGCGATTTTCAGCACCGGTTTGATCTGGCTTTCAATACCGGCTTCGCGGGCGACATCGTTGGCCGCGTCCAGCAGATCGGGGACCTGGTCGATGTAGGCGCTTACAAAACGCGTCATCACGCCCTTGGCGTCGACGTCAGGCACGGAAATCGCCGGGTGCAGGTGCGGTAACTGAACTTCCAGCTGCTGAGCAAGCTGGCCAGTGCTGGATTCGTGTTGATGGGCACGGGAAATCTGCTCGCGCAATGCGGCGGTGTTCATGAAAGCTCCAGTGATGCAGGCGTAGGAAATAGGGAGAGCATAAGGTAGCTCGTTTATACGAGAGCCTAAGACGCATTTGTCATAATTATTTCATGGTTATGCGCTGGCGTTATATCAAATTGCCATCGTTCGTCGGATAACGCGCGCCACCGGTCCTGTTGTGTGGTCCGTTTCCTCATTTTCGTTCATTTGCCCGATCACATTGCGGGGTGGCGGTCGCTGTCTATACTCGATTTTGTACGCAATTAGCTGATGACGCCCGACTGCATGAGCAGGCAAGGCCTGGCGGTTGTAAGCAGTATGGAAGCCGCTCCCTTGGCCGCAGGTGCAAACCGGCGGGATAACAAGAATGATAAGGGGAACCCGCAATGACGCGACATCCACATGTTTGGATGGGCCTCCTGTTGTGGTCAGTATTCGGCCAGGCGCAAGCCGCCTGGACAACGAATATGGCGCCAGGGGCCACTGAAGTCAGTCACGCCGTGTTTGACCTGCACATGACCATTTTCTGGATTTGTGTGGCGATTGGCATCGTCGTGTTTGGCGCGATGTTCTGGTCGATGATCGTTCACCGGCGCTCCACGGGACAGGTGGCAGCCAAGTTCCACGAGAGTACGACGGTGGAGATTCTCTGGACCGTGGTGCCCTTGCTGATCCTGGTGGCGATGGCCATTCCGGCCACCAAGACGCTGATCAACATCTACGACAGCACTGAGTCGGATATCGATATCCAGGTCACCGGCTACCAGTGGAAGTGGCATTACAAATACCTGGGCCAGGATGTCGAGTTCTTCAGCAACCTGGCCACGCCCGCCGAGCAGATCCATAACCAGGCCGTCAAAGGCGAGCATTACCTGTTGGAAGTCGACCAGCCGCTGGTGCTGCCGGTGGGTGCCAAGGTGCGTTTCCTGGTGACCGCTGCGGACGTGATTCACTCCTGGTGGGTGCCGGCGTTTGCGGTGAAGCGTGATGCGATTCCCGGCTTCGTCAACGAGGCCTGGACCCGCATCGAAAAGCCCGGCATCTATCGCGGCCAGTGCGCCGAACTGTGCGGCAAGGACCACGGCTTCATGCCCATCGTGGTGGAGGTCAAATCCAAGGCCGACTACGACACCTGGCTCGGCGAGCGTAAGGAAGAGGCGGCCAAGCTCAAGGAGCTGACCTCCAAGGAATGGACCCTGGATGAGCTGGTGGCCCGTGGCGACAAGATCTACCACACCACCTGCGTCGCCTGTCACCAGGCCGAAGGCCAGGGCCTGCCGCCGATGTTCCCGGCGCTCAAGGGCTCGCCGATTGCCACCGGGCCCAAGGAAGACCACCTGCACCGCGTGTATTTCGGCAAGCCCGGCACCGCCATGGCGGCGTTCGGCAAGCAACTGTCGGAAGTCGATATCGCGGCGGTCGTGACCTATGAACGTAACGCCTGGGGCAACAACAAAGGCGACATGGTCACGCCTAAAGACGTGCTGGCTCTGAAACAGGCGGAAAGCAAATGACTTCCTTCATTGCATATTCCCTGAACCGTCCCGCCCACTCGTTCGCAGGAGAAAGGCCATGAGCGCTGTGATCGATGACCACGGTCATGCCGGTGACCACGCTCACGGCCCCGCCAAGGGCCTGATGCGTTGGGTACTGACCACCAACCACAAAGACATCGGCACGATGTACCTGTGGTTCAGCTTCTGCATGTTCCTGCTTGGTGGCTCGTTTGCCATGGTGATCCGTGCCGAGCTGTTCCAGCCGGGTTTGCAGATCGTCGAGCCGGCGTTCTTCAATCAGATGACCACCATGCACGGCCTGGTGATGGTGTTCGGTGCGGTGATGCCAGCGTTTGTCGGCCTGGCCAACTGGATGATCCCGTTGATGATCGGCGCGCCCGACATGGCCCTGCCGCGCATGAACAACTTCAGTTTCTGGCTGTTGCCGGCGGCGTTCCTGATGCTGGTTTCCACCCTGTTCATGCCCGGCGGCGGGCCGAACTTCGGCTGGACCTTCTACGCCCCGCTCTCCACCACCTACGCGCCGGAAAGCGTGACGTTCTTCATCTTCGCCATCCACTTGATGGGCATCAGTTCGATCATGGGCGCGATCAACGTGGTCGCCACCATCCTCAACCTGCGCGCTCCCGGCATGACGTTGATGAAAATGCCGCTGTTCGTCTGGACCTGGCTGATCACAGCCTTCCTGCTGATCGCGGTGATGCCGGTGCTGGCGGGCTGCGTGACCATGATGCTGATGGACATCCACTTCGGCACCAGCTTCTTCAGTGCCGCCGGTGGCGGTGACCCGGTGCTGTTCCAGCATGTGTTCTGGTTCTTCGGCCACCCCGAGGTGTACATCATGATCCTGCCGGCGTTCGGTGCCGTCAGCTCGATCATCCCGACCTTCTCGCGCAAGCCGCTGTTCGGCTACACCTCGATGGTGTACGCCACGGCGAGCATCGCGTTCCTGTCGTTCATCGTGTGGGCGCACCACATGTTCGTGGTGGGCATCCCGCTGGTGGGCGAGCTGTTCTTCATGTACGCCACGCTGCTGATCGCGGTGCCCACGGGCGTGAAAGTGTTCAACTGGGTCAGCACCATGTGGCAAGGCTCGCTGACCTTCGAGACGCCGATGCTGTTCGCGGTGGCCTTCGTGATTCTGTTCACCATCGGCGGTTTCTCCGGGCTGATGCTGGCCATCGCCCCGGCGGACTTCCAGTACCACGACACCTACTTCGTGGTGGCGCACTTCCATTACGTACTGGTGCCTGGGGCGATCTTCGGGATCTTCGCCTCGGCCTACTACTGGCTGCCGAAATGGACCGGCCACATGTACGACGAAACCCTGGGCAAGCTGCACTTCTGGCTGTCGTTCGTGGGGATGAACATGGCGTTCTTCCCGATGCACTTCGTAGGGCTTGCCGGCATGCCGCGTCGGGTGCCGGACTACAACCTGCAGTTCGCCGACTTCAACATGGTCTCTTCCATCGGTGCCTTCACCTTTGGCGCGACGCAGATCTTCTTCCTGTTCATCGTCATCAAGTGCATCCGTGGCGGCCCGCCTGCGCCGGCCAAGCCGTGGGATGGCGCCGAAGGGCTGGAGTGGAGCATTCCTTCGCCCGCGCCGTACCACACCTTCACCACGCCACCGGAGGTCAAATGAACACCTCCCTATCCTGTGGGAGCTGGCTTGCCTGCGATGGCATCACTTCGGTGTACCTGAAAGACCGAGTTGCCAGCATCGCAGGCAACCCAGCTCCCACAGAAAGGCCATTCGCAGAACATTCATTCGCAGGTGGCCGCCATGCTTGAGTCCGTGCCTATCAAGCGCCTGGTCACGCGCCTGCTGATCCTGGTGGTGGCGATGTTCGCCTTCGGGTTTGCCCTGGTGCCGATCTACGACGTGATGTGCAAGGCGTTCGGCATCAATGGCAAGACCGCCGGGCAGTACGAAGGCGAGCAGGTGGTGGACCCGACGCGGCAGGTGCGGGTGCAGTTCCTGTCCACCAATGCCATCGATATGGTCTGGGAATTCCACTCCAAGGCCGACGAGGTGGTGGTCAATCCCGGCGCAGTCACCGAGATGCTGTTCGTGGCCTACAACCCCACCGACAAGGCGATGACCGCCCAGGCGGTGCCGAGCATTTCGCCGGCCGAGGCGGCGATGTACTTCCACAAGACCGAGTGTTTTTGCTTCACCCAGCAAGTGCTACAGCCAGGTCAGCGCATAGAGATGCCGGTGCGCTTCATTGTCGACCGCGACATGCCCAAGGATGTGAAGCATTTGACCCTGGCGTACACGCTGTTCGATATCACCGCGCGCCAACCGCCCGTGGCTGTCCATACCGGCGGCTAGGCGTTGCTTGCGGGCTCGATTAGGAGAACGAATACATGTCGACTCATGATACGTACTACGTACCAGCGCAAAGCAAATGGCCCATAATTGCTACGTTGGGGATGCTGATCACGGTGTTCGGATTGGCGACCTGGTTCAACGATTTGAAGGCCGCACGCCCGGAATCCCACGGCCCGCTGATCTTTTTCGTCGGTGGTTTGCTGCTGGCCTACATGATGTTTGGCTGGTTCGGCGCGGTGATCAAGGAAAGTCGCGCCGGTTTGTACAGTTCGCAGATGGACCGCTCCTTTCGCTGGGGCATGACCTGGTTCATCTTTTCCGAAGTGATGTTCTTCATCGCGTTTTTCGGTGCGCTGTTTTATGTGCGGCACATGTCGGCGCCGTGGCTGGCGGGCGAAGGCCACAAGGGCATCGCGCACATGCTGTGGCCGAACTTCGAATTTGCCTGGCCGCTGCTGAACAATCCTGACCCGAAAATGTTTCCGGCGCCCAAGGGCACCATCAGCCCGTGGGGCTTGCCGCTGATCAACACGATCTTGCTGGTCAGCTCCAGCGTGACCATCACTATCGCCCACCATGCCTTGCGCAAAGGCCATCGCGGCGCACTGAAGATCTGGCTGGCGATCACCGTGTTGCTGGGTTGGGCGTTTCTCGGGTTCCAGGCCGAGGAATACATCCATGCCTATAAGGAGTTGGGCCTGACCCTGGGTTCCGGCGTGTACGGCGCGACCTTCTTCATGCTCACCGGCTTCCACGGTGCCCACGTGACCATCGGCACGATCATTTTGTTTGTGATGCTGATGCGCATCCTGAAGGGGCATTTCAACAACGAACACCAGTTCGGGTTCGAGGCGGCCAGTTGGTATTGGCACTTTGTGGACGTGGTGTGGATCGGGCTGTTTTTCTTCGTTTACGTTCTTTGAGGTGTTTCACCAGGGCGCATGAGATACCAGTTGGCCGCTGAAGAAACCCCAGGTGATCAACCCCAGGGTGATCACGGCCAGCACCACACGCACGGTCAAGGCAGTGACGAGGCGGTTGGAGTTGCCCTCGTCCTTGACCAAGAAGAACAAGCCACTGAACAGGCTCACGACGGTAGCAATCAGCATCAGGGCAATGGCTGCTTTGAGCATGGTGGGCTCCGGGGCTCTTTTTTGGAGGGGGCGAGCAATGAGATTCAGTATAGCCAGCGCAGCACCGACCTCTGCGGCAATGCCATGAAACCCTTTCGCCCCGGTATTGCGCCGACGCTGGTGGTACTCGTGCTGCTGCCGTTACTGGTATTTCTCGGCTTTTGGCAGCTGTCTCGCGGTCACGAAAAACAGGCGCTGCTGGACACTTACGCCGAGCGCCGCGCTGCCGAGCCCATGAGCAGTACGCAACTGCAGGCCACCGAAGATCCGGCGTTCCGTCGTGTGCATTTGCGCGGGCAGTTCGATGCCGAGCACAGCGTGTTGCTGGATAACCGCTTTCGCGACGGCAAGGTCGGTGTGGAGCTACTGCAACCTTTCCATGATCAGGCCAGCGGCGAGTGGCTGTTGCTCAATCGTGGCTGGCTGCCCTGGCCGGACCGCCGTGCACCGCCGGTTTTCACCACTCCCGAACAACTGTTGAATCTCGACGCCTGGGTCTATGTGGCGCCTGGCGAGACCTTCCAGTTGCATGCCGATCCGGCGGGCGCACAGTGGCCACGATTGTTGACCGCGCTGCATCCCGCAGCGCTGTGGACCGAGTTGGGTCGCAGCGGATTCGCCTATGAAGTGCGGGCTGAAGCGGGCCCGGCCACCTACGAAACCAGCTGGCCCGTGGTCGCCATGGGCCCGGAAAAACACCTGGGCTACGCCGTGCAGTGGTTCGCCATGGCGGTGGCGCTGTTCGGCCTTTACCTCTACCTCGGATGGCACAACACAAAAAAGGAGAAGCGCCATGGGAGCGGCCATGAATCCACTCAACATGTCTGACACGCCGGCAGCGCCCAATCGGCGCAAGGGCCGTTGGCAACTGATCCTGATCCTGCTGATGGTGGTCGGCCCGATGGTGCTCGCCACCTTTATGTACAAATTGCAGTTCTGGGTGCCGGACAGCCGCAGTTACCACGGCGAGATGATCGGCAATGGCCAGACCCGTGCCGACATTGGCGTGCAGGCTGACGAAGACCGCTGGCAACTGCTGGTCACCGCGCCCACCGCCTGCGCCGCCGACTGCCAGCAACTGGTGTACCTCGCACGCCAACTCCAGATCGGCCTGGGCCGTGATGCCTCCCGCGCCAGCCACGCCCTGGCCAGTGCGCAGCCGGTCAGCACCGCGTATGACGCCAAACTCAAGGCCGAATACCCGCAACTGCAACGCTATTCCCTGGACCTGTCGACCTTCAACAAAGACGCCGCCGCCCAAGGCAGCGGCGATGCCCAGCTGTGGATCGTCGACCCCCACGGCAACCTGGTGCTGCGCTACGACGCCCGGGTCAAGGGCAAGGACCTGCTCAACGACCTGCGCCTGCTGCTGAAACTGTCGAACATCGGATAAGGACACCGTCATGGCCAAACCTGGATTTCGCCTCGCGCTGTTTGCCACCCTGCTGGCCCTGATCGTGGTGCTGCTGGGCGCCTATACCCGCCTCACCCACGCGGGTCTTGGTTGCCCGGACTGGCCGGGTTGCTATGGCTTTATCAGCGTGCCGAAAAGCGAAGCCCAGCTGGCCCATGCCGAACTGCATTACCCGGACACGCCGGTCGAGGCGGACAAGGGCTGGAACGAGATGACCCACCGTTACTTCGCCGGCACCCTCGGGCTGTTGATCGTGCTGCTGGCGGCGCGCGCCTGGACCCATCGGCATCATCCGGGCCAGCCGTTGAAACTGCCGTTGTTCCTGTTGGCGGTGGTGTTCGCCCAGGCAGCGTTTGGCATGTGGACGGTGACGCTGAAGCTCTGGCCGCAAGTGGTCACCGGGCATTTATTGGGCGGGTTTGCGACGTTGAGCCTGCTGTTCTTACTGACGCTGCGATTGTCCGGCGTATTGCCGGCGCTGATCGTGCCCAGGCGTTTGCAGTATTGGGCCACGGCCGGGCTGGTGCTGGTGATCGGCCAGATCGCGCTGGGTGGATGGGTCAGCTCCAACTACGCAGCCGTGGCGTGTATCGACCTGCCGACCTGTCACGGGCAATGGTGGCCGGCGGCGGATTTCGCCAATGGCTTTCACCTGACCCAGCATATCGGCCCCAATTACCTCGGCGGGCAACTGGACAGTGATGCGCGCACGGCGATTCACCTCACCCACCGGATTGGCGCGCTGCTGGTCACTGTCGTGTTGCTGGGCCTGGCCTGGCAGCTCAAGGTGGTCGGCATGACCCGCCTGGCGGGCCTGCTGCTGATCGCCCTGGCGGCGCAACTCTGCCTGGGCCTGAGTAACGTGTACTTCCACCTGCCGCTGCCGGTTGCGGTCGCGCATAACGCCGGCGGCGCGGCGTTGCTGCTGACGCTGGTGCTGGTCAATTACCACGCCCGCACCAGCCTGGTTCGGGTGCGACATCAGTTGCCGTTCGGCTGGCGCTTCAGCCCGCGTAAACATGTGTCGGGCCTCATAACCATTAAAGGAGAGATGCCATGGCGACCTTGATCAGCGAGCGTCACAGCCAGGCGATCTGGCGTGACTATCTGGAGCTGACCAAGCCAAAAGTGGTGGTGCTGATGCTCATCACCTCGCTGGTGGGCATGTTCCTCGCCACCCGCGCCGGGGTACCGTGGCCGGTGCTGATTTTCGGCAACCTGGGGATCGCGCTGTGTGCCGGCGGCGCGGCGGCGGTCAACCATGTGGTGGACCGGCGCATCGATGCTTTGATGGCGCGCACCCATAAACGCCCGCTGGCGGAAGGGCGCGTATCGCCTGTGGCGGCGCTTGTTTTTGCGATGGTGCTGGCGGTGGCCGGGCTGGCGCTGCTGCTGGCGTTTACCAATCCGCTGGCCGCCTGGCTGACCCTGGCCTCGCTGTTGGGTTATGCGGTGATCTACACCGGTTTTCTCAAGCGTGCGACGCCGCAGAACATCGTCATCGGTGGGCTGGCTGGCGCCGCGCCGCCGTTGCTAGGTTGGGTTGCCGTCACTGGCCACGTCAGCGCCGAGCCGTTGCTGCTGGTGCTGATCATCTTCGCCTGGACCCCGCCGCACTTCTGGGCCCTGGCGATTCACCGCAAGGAGGAATACGCCAAGGCCGACATCCCGATGCTGCCCGTGACCCACGGCGAGCACTACACCAAGGTGCATATCCTGCTCTACACCTTCGCCTTGCTGGCGGTCAGCCTGATGCCCTATGTCATCCACATGAGCGGCATGCTGTACCTGGTGTGCGCACTGGTTCTGGGCGGGCGCTTTCTGCAATGGGCCTGGGTGCTGTACCGTGGCAGTCGGCCGCACGCGGCGATCAACACCTTCAAGTACTCTATCGGGTACCTGTTCATGCTGTTTATCGCCCTGCTCGTAGACCATTACCTATTGTTGAACCTATGACTCGAACTCAAAAAACTGTCTTCATTCTGGTGGCCATTGTCGCGTTGATCATGGGCCTGACCGTCAACAAAGTCCTGAGTGGCAAAGGCCAGGGCGACCCGACGGCCTTGATCGATGCCGGCATCATCCTGCTGCCGCAAAGCCGTCAGTTGCCACCGGTGACCATGACCAACCAGGACGGCCAGCCGGTGGTGGTCAACGAGCTGAAAGGCAAGTGGAGCGTGCTGTTCTTCGGCTACACCTTCTGCCCGGACATCTGTCCGACCACCCTCGCCCAGCTGCGGCAGATCAAGAGCGAGCTGCCCAAGGACGTTGTGGATAAGTTGCAGGTGATTTTGGTCAGCGTTGACCCGAACCGCGATACACCGGCGCAGCTCAAGCAGTACCTGGGCTACTTCGATCCACAGTTCGAGGGCTTGACCGGTGCGAATGTGGACGATGTGCAGAAGGTTTCGAATGCGGTGAGCATTCCGTTTATTCCGGCAGACACCAGCAAGCCCAACTACACCGTCGACCACAGCGGCAACCTTGCGCTGATCGGGCCGGATGGAACGCAACGCGGGTTTATCCGGGCGCCGTTGAACAACCAGAAGCTGGTAGCGCAGTTCCCGGGGTTGTTGCAGCGTAAATAAGCCTGCCGACCATTTTCTGAGCGACACAAATCAAATGTGGGAGCGGGCTTGCTCGCGAAGGCGGTGTGTCAGTCAACAGATGTATCGACTGAACCACCGCCTTCGCGAGCAAGCCCGCTCCCACATTGGTTTGGATCGTTCCCACGCTCTGCGTGGGAATGCCGCACTGGACGCTCTGCGTCCGCTTTTTCGATCGGGGTTTCGGCCTTGGATCAGAACGCCGGCAGGATCGCGCCTTTGTACTTCTCAAGAATGAACGCTTTCACTTCCGGGGTGTGCAGGGCTGCTACCAGCTTCTTCACCGCGTCCGAATCCTTGTTGTCTTCGCGGGTCACCAGGATGTTCACGTAAGGCGAGTCGTTGCCTTCAATCACCAGTGCGTCCTTGGACGGGTCCAGCTTGGCTTCCAGGGCGTAGTTGGTGTTGATCAGCGCCAGGTCGACCTGGGTCAGCACGCGCGGCAGGGTGGCGGCTTCCAGTTCGCGGAATTTCAGACCTTTCGGGTTTTCAGTGATGTCCTTGATGGTCGACAGGATGTTGGTCGGGTCCTTCAGGGTGATCAGGTTGTGCTTGGCCAGCAGCAACAGCGCACGGCCGCCGTTGGTGGCGTCGTTCGGGATCACGACGTTGGCGCCGCTTGGCAGGTCTTCCAGCTTCTTGTACTTGCTGGAGTACGCGCCCAGAGGCTCCAGGTGCACAGCGCCAACGCTCACCAGATGAGTGCCCTTGGCTTTGTTGAACTCATCCAGGTACGGCTGGTGCTGGAAGAAGTTGGCGTCCAGGCGCTTTTCGGCCACCTGTACGTTTGGCTGAACGTAGTCGGTGAAGACTTTGACCTGCAGGTCCACGCCTTCCTTGGCCAGAGCCGGCTTCACGAATTCGAGGATTTCAGCGTGCGGCACCGGGGACGCGGCCACGGTGAGGGTTTCGGCGGCGTGGGCGGAGAACGCGGCAACGGCGGCGAAAGCAACCAGTAGTTTTTTCATTCAACAAGCTCCTTGTTCGGGAATTGGCCGGCTTAACGCCGGCAATAGCCGTTATTTTCGAGAAAAGTGCACCACCAGCTTGTCGCCGACGGTTTGCAGAATTTGTACCAGGATCAGCAGCAGCACCACGGTGACCACCATCACGTCGGTCTGGAAGCGCTGATAACCGAAGCGGATCGCCAAGTCACCCAGGCCACCGGCGCCCACTACACCGGCCATGGCCGTGTAGGAAACCAGTGTAATCGCCGTCACCGTAATCGCCGCGAAGATGCCGGGGCGGGCTTCGGGCAGCAACGCGTTGGTAATGATCTGGCGAGTGGTCGCGCCCATGGCCTGGGTCGCTTCGATAATCCCGCGGTCCACTTCACGCAGCGCGGTTTCCACCAGGCGCGCAAAGAACGGCGTGGCACCCACCACCAGTGGCGGAATTGCACCGGCAACACCCAGCGAGGTGCCGGTGATCAGCACCGTGAACGGGATCATTACGATCAACAGGATAATGAACGGCAGCGAACGCAGGATGTTCACCACCAGCGACAACAGCGCATAAACATTCTTTTGTTCGAACAGCTGACGCGGGCTGCACAGGAACAGCAGCACGCCCAACGGCAAGCCCAGCAATACGGTGAACAGCAGCGAGCCGAACAGCATGGTCATGGTGTCGCCGGTGGCGAGCAGGATTTCCGACCAGTCGATGTTCGAGAAAAAGCTCAAGAGGATTTCCATTAGCGCAGCACCTCCATATGGACGTCTGCCGCGGTGAAGGCGGCGAAGGCGGCCTCCATGTCACCGCCGGTGACGGCGAGGGTCAGTTGCCCGTAGGGAATGTCTTTGATGCGGTCGATACGACCGGCGAGGATGCTGTAGTCCACACCCGTGTCGCGGGCGACGGTACCCAGCAGCGGCGCGTAGGTCGCTTCGCCCTGGAACGTCAGTCGCACGATGCGCCCCGGTACATGGGCGAAGTCATCACGCTGTTCGCCTTCGTCGACTTGCTCGGATTCCTGCACGAAGCGCTTGGTGGTCGGGTGCTTGGGGTGCAGGAATACGTCGGCGACGGTGCCTTGCTCGACGATCACGCCGGCGTCCATCACGGCCACGTGGTCGCACACGCGGCGGATCACGTCCATTTCATGAGTGATCAGCACGATGGTCAGCTTCAGCTCGCGGTTGATCTCGGCCAGCAGTTGCAGGACCGAGGCCGTGGTCTGCGGGTCGAGGGCGCTGGTGGCTTCGTCGCACAGCAGGATTTTCGGCTTGGTGGCCAGGGCGCGGGCGATGCCGACGCGCTGCTTCTGGCCCCCCGACAACTGCGCCGGGTACTTCTTGGCATGGTCGGACAGGCCGACCCGGGCCAGCAATTCGGCCACGCGCAGGTCGATTTCCTTGCGGGAAAGTTCGCCCGCGAGGGTCAGCGGCAGCGCCACGTTGTCGGCAACGGTCTTGGATGCCAGCAGGTTGAAGTGCTGGAAGATCATCCCGACCTGTTGCCGGAAACGGCGCAGGCCGTTGGCGTCGAGGGCGGTGACTTCTTCGTCATCGACCTTGATCTGGCCGCCGCTGGGTTGCTCCAGGCGGTTGATCAGACGCAGCAAAGTACTTTTTCCCGCACCGGAATGGCCGATCAGACCAAACACCTGGCCATTTTCGACGCGCAGGTTGGTGGGATGCAGTGCGGGGATATCCTTACCGGCGACCCGGTAGGTTTTATGGACGTTATGAAACTCGATCACGTAGCGAACCTTGTGGGGCGCATTAAAAAGGGATCAGCGGTTAGCCGGGCGCGCATTTTAGCCTGTCCGTATAGCGTTTCTTAGCATTTATTTCTCATCCGACCAGCGATTTGGCAATAACGCGATCAAAGGTCATAAAAAAGGAACGGTACAAAACCGTGTCAGTCACTACATAAGCAACTCGAAACTCCCAGGTGCCGTGCCTGGGGTTTTGCTCAAGAAGAGCCGGGGATAGCTCTGGCCTACGCAAACGAGGAGTTTTTGTCTGATGAGTACTAAAAAGCCAGTTACCCCGCCCAAGAGCGAACTTGCGGGTACCGACACTCTGGACCGTGGCAACACCAACGCCAAGCTGCAAAGCCTGGAAACATTCCGCTCCGACGCGACGGGCCAGGCGCTGCGCACCAATCAGGGCGTGAAGGTTTCCGATAACCAGAACAGCTTGAAGGTCGGCTCCCGTGGTCCTTCGCTGCTGGAAGACTTCATCATGCGTGAAAAAATCACGCACTTTGACCATGAGCGGATCCCGGAACGCATCGTCCATGCCCGGGGTACCGGTGCCCACGGCTATTTCCAGACCTATGAAAATCATTCGGCGCTGACCAAGGCCGGGTTCCTGCGTAACCCGGAACATAAAACCCCGGTATTTGCGCGCTTTTCCACGGTTCAGGGCCCACGCGGCTCCGGCGATACCGTGCGTGACGTGCGTGGCTTTGCCGTGAAGTTCTTCACCGACGAGGGCAACTTCGACTTGGTGGGTAACAACATGCCGGTGTTTTTCATTCAGGACGCGATCAAGTTTCCTGACTTCGTGCATGCGGTAAAACCTGAGCCCCACAACGAGATTCCTACCGGCGGCTCAGCCCACGATACGTTCTGGGATTTTGTCTCGCTGCAGCCGGAGTCGGCGCACATGGTGATCTGGGCCATGTCTGACCGGGCGATCCCGAAAAGCCTGCGAACCATGCAGGGGTTTGGCGTGCACACCTTCCGCCTGGTGAATGCCGAGGGCAAATCCAACTTCGTCAAATTCCACTGGCGGCCTACCGTCGGCACCTGCTCCCTGGTGTGGGACGAGGCGCAGAAGCTGGCGGGCAAAGACACGGACTTCCACCGTCGTGACCTGTGGGAATCCATTGAAAGTGGCGATTACCCGGAATGGGAATTGGGCGTGCAGATCATCGCCGAAGAAGACGAGCATAAGTTCGACTTCGATATTCTCGACCCGACCAAGCTGATCCCCGAAGAGCTGGTGCCTATCACGCCGCTGGGCAAGATGGTGCTCAACCGCAACCCGGACAACTACTTTGCCGAGACCGAGCAAGTGGCGTTCTGCCCGGGGCATATCGTGCCGGGCATCGACTTTTCCAATGACCCGCTGCTGCAAGGCCGTCTGTTTTCCTACACCGATACGCAGATCAGCCGACTCGGCGGGCCGAACTTTCACGAGTTGCCGATCAACCGTCCGGTAGCGCCGTTCCATAATGGCCAGCGCGATGCCATGCACCGCACCACCATCGACAAGGGCCGCGCGTCCTACGAGCCGAACTCGATTGATGGCGGCTGGCCGAAAGAAACTCCGCCTGCGGCGCAGGACGGTGGTTTTGAGACGTATCCGGAGCGCATTGATGCCCACAAGATCCGAGAGCGCAGCGAGTCGTTCGGTGATCACTTCTCCCAGGCGCGCTTGTTTTTCCGCAGCATGAGCAAGCACGAGCAGGAGCACATCATCGCCGCCTACAGTTTTGAACTGGGCAAGGTGGAGCGTGAGTTTATTCGCGCTCGCCAGGTGAACGAGATCCTCGCCAACATCGACTTGGAACTGGCCAAGCGTGTGGCGCAGAACCTGGGCTTGCCAGCACCGACTAAAGGTACGGTGCCAGAGCGCAAGACGTCTCCGGAACGCTCGCCAGCGTTGAGCCAGGCCAATTTGCTGTCGGGTGATATCAAGACCCGCAAGGTGGCGATTCTGGCGGCGAGCGGTGTTGATGGTGCGGCGATTGATGCCTTGAAGAAGGCGCTTGAGGCCGCAGGTGCGCATGCGAAGTTGCTGGGGCCTACCTCGGCGCCGGTAACGACGGCGGATGGCAAGAGCCTGCCGGTGGATGCTTCCATGGAAGGCTTGCCTTCGGTGGCGTTCGATGCGGTGTTTGTGCCGGGTGGCGCCAAGTCGGTTCAGGCGTTGAGCGCTGATGGTGTGGCGTTGCATTACCTGCTGGAGGCCTACAAGCACTTGAAAGCAATTGCCCTGGCCGGTGAGGCGAAGCAGTTGCTGGATGTGCTGAAGCTTGAGGCGGATGCGGGCTTGATTGTGGGCGGCGACGCGAAGGCGTTTAAGGCGTTCTTTGCGGCGATTGCCCAGCATCGGGTCTGGGATCGGGAGCCGAAGGCTAAAGCTGTTCCGGCTTAAGGTATCGGTTGTTTGTTAGATCGCTTTCGCGAGCAAGCCCGCTCCCACATTTGACCGCATTCCAAAGTTGGAACTCGGTTAAATGTGGGAGCGGGCTTGCTCGCGAATGGCGTTATTCAGTCTTACGCGGAATCAGCACGACCTGCGCCGGAACCTTCTTCAGGATCTGCCGGTGAATCTTCAGGTCATACCCCGAATCGATGCGCTTCACCCGTTTGGTCAGCAACGTGGCCAGCCATGGGTAATCTTCGGTGCGCGGTGCCTGGATGCTCACATCGCACTGGTAATTCACCACATCGGTGGCGATCTCATCCAGTTGATGGCGCAGCGCCTCGATATCGGTGAGGTTCAGCGCAACCGTAGTGCTTGGCGCTGCCGGGTCGATGACCTTGGCCGGCGGCTTGGCTTCGGCGGCTTTCAGGGCGGCCTCGGCTTTGTCCAGTTCGACTTTACGGGCATGGGCGATCGCACTGTTGACGCCACCGGTCAGCGCCGGAGCCTTGGGCATCAATGCCCGTGCGCGGCTCAGGGCCGTCGCGGCAGCGTTGACATCACCCTTTTGCAGGACGATCTGGCTGCGCTGCAAATAGGCTTCGGCCAGTTGGCGCTGATAAGGCTCCAGCGCCGGGTCGTTGGGCGACTGGGCCTGCAAGGCGGCCAGCTCGTCTTCGGCGGTGGCCAGTTCACTGCTGGCGAGGTTTTGCTCCAGCTGTGCGATGGCCGCAGCACGTGCGTCCGGCGCCTGGGGGGCGGCGGGCGGGGTGCTTTGGCAGGCGCCCAGCAGCAAGGAAAATGCGGCAAGGAGCAGATAACGGGCGTTGAACAGCTTCATTCCTGCGACTCTCTAATTGCGCAAAAAGCGAGCAAGTCTACACCCCACGACGGGGCAGGACAAAACTCAGCAGAAACAGGGCGGCCGCCGTGACCACAATCGACGGCCCGGCCGGGGTGTCCTTGAACCAGGACAGCGCCAGGCCACCACACACCGCGAGCATCCCCAGAAGGCTGGCGCCGAGCGCCATTTGCTCCGGCGAGCGGGCGTGACGCTGGGCCGCAGCAGCCGGGATGATCAGCAGCGATGTGATCAACAATACGCCGACAATCTTCATCGCGACAGCGATCACCACGGCGATCAGCAGCATCAGGGTCATGCGCAGCGCCGCCACGGGCAAGCCTTCGACGGTGGCCAGTTCTTCGTGAACGGTGATCGCCAGCAGCGGGCGCCACAGCGTCACCAGCAGCACCAGCACTGCCGCGCTGCCGCCTAGAATCCACGCCAGGTCGGTGGGGCTGATCGCCAGCAGGTCGCCGAACAGGTAGGCCATCAGGTCGATGCGCACTTCATGCATGAAGCTCAGCACCACCAGGCCCAGGGACAAGGTGCTTGGGGCCAGGATGCCCAGCAGGGTATCGGAGGCCAGAGGCTGACGCTGTTGCAGGGTCACCAGCAGCACAGCCAGCAGCAGGCAGCCGACGGTGACGGCAATGGTCGGGCTCACATCCAGCAGAAATCCCATGGCCACGCCCAGCAGCGCAGCGTGGGACAGGGTGTCGCCAAAATAGGCCATGCGCCGCCAGACCACGAACGAGCCCAGTGGGCCCGCCACCAGCGCCAGAGCCAAGCCTGCCAGCAGGGCGTAGAGCAGAAAATCAGCCATGCTTGCAGCTATCTCCATGAACGTGGGTGTGGGATGCGGTGGAGTCATCGACTACGGCGCCATGCAGGTCATGGGCGTGGTCGTGATGGTGGTGGTAGATCGCCAGGCTCTGGGCGTTCTTGCCGAACAGCTCGACGAAAGCCGGGTCACCGCTGACCTGTTCCGGGTGGCCGGAGCAGCACACGTGGCGATTGAGGCACACCACCTGGTCGGTGGTGCTCATCACCAGGTGCAGATCGTGGGAGACCATCAGCACGCCGCAGCCATGGCGGTCCCGCAGGCGGGTGATCAGGCTGTACAGCTCGGCCTGGCCGGCGACGTCGACGCCCTGTACGGGTTCATCCAGTACCAGCAATTCCGGCTCGCGCAGCAGGGCGCGGGCCAGCAGCACTCGCTGCATTTCGCCGCCGGAGATGCTTTGCACCGGGCTGTCGATCACCTGTTCGGCGCCCACTTCCTTGAGGGCGGACTGTGCACGGGCACGGTCGACACCGGGCACCAGGCGCAGGAAGCGCAGCACCGAGAGGGGCAAGGTCGGGTC
Source organism: Pseudomonas sp. P7779 (assembly GCF_013386315.1). Lineage (NCBI taxonomy): Bacteria > Pseudomonadati > Pseudomonadota > Gammaproteobacteria > Pseudomonadales > Pseudomonadaceae > Pseudomonas > Pseudomonas sp. P7779. The sequence goes on from NZ_JACARZ010000020.1 coordinate 98,135, forward strand.
CACATGCAGCTTCTGCGGCATGTAGCCGACCCGCAGCCTCGGCTTGCGCCACACGCTGCCGCTGTCGGGCTTGAGCAGGCCGAGTACGGCGCGCACCAGGGTGGTCTTGCCGGCACCGTTGGGGCCGATCAGCGTGACGATCTGACCTGGCTCGACGCTCAGGGCGATGTTGTCCAGCACGTTTTGCCCGGCGAACGTGACCCCGACCTGCTCCAGGCGGATTAACGCAGTGCTCATCAAGCCCCCTGGCAGCCCGAGCACACACCGACGACTTCGACGGTTTGCCCTTCGACCTTGAAGCCGACGTCGCCGGCGCTCTTGATGATGCTGTCGCTGATGCTTTTTTGCTCAAGTTCGATGGCGGCGTGGCACTCGCGGCAAATCAGGAACTGGCCCTGGTGCGCGTGTTCCGGGTGGTTACAGCCGACAAAGGCGTTGAGCGATGAGATGCGGTGCACCAGGCCGTTGTCCAGCAGGAAGTCCAGCGCGCGGTACACCGTGGGCGGCGCGGCGCGGCGGCCGTCCTGCTCGCTGAGCACGCCGAGGATGTCGTAGGCACCCAGCGGCTTGTGGCTTTGCCACACCAGCTCCAGCACCCGGCGACGCAGGGCGGTCAGGCGCAGCCCTTGGCGCGCGCACAGTGCGTCGGCCTCTGACAGTGCGCTGTGCACGCAGTGAGAGTGGTCATGGGGACGGCTGGCAAGCGGTGTTTTAGGCATGAGCGGCGACAGATATTTGTGAGAGACGTTATTATGTTACCTGTTCCTGCCTCCTTGAGTGGTCATCGTGTCCAGACTTTTTCCCGTTTTTGTCGTATTTGTCACCAGTTTGCTGCTTGCCGGTGCCGCTCAGGCGGAGGTTCGGGTGCTGACCAGTATCAAACCGTTACAACTGATTGCTGCTGCTGTGCAGGATGGCGTGGCGATTCCCGAGGTATTGCTGCCGCCGGGCGCTTCGCCGCATAACTATGCGTTGCGCCCTTCCGACGTACGGCGCGTGCAGTCGGTGGACCTGCTGTATTGGATCGGCCCGGACATGGAAAGCTTTCTGCCGCGTGTCTTGAAAGGCCGCAGCTTGCCGACGGTGGCGGTGCAGGACCTTCCGGGAATGAAACTGCGTCGGTTCGCCGAAGATAGCCACTCCCATGCTGAAGATGCCGACGAACATGATCATGACCATCGCCCGGGCAGCCTGGATGCGCATTTGTGGCTGTCGACGGTCAACGCCCGGGTGATTGCGAACCGCATGGCGGCGGACCTCAGCGCTGCCGACCCGGCGAACGCCGAGCGTTACCAGAGCAACGTGAAGGCCTTTGATGGCCGTATGGATGCACTGGACGCGCGCTTGAAGGCACGTATGGCGGACGTCGCCGGCAAGCCGTACTTCGTGTTCCATGAAGCCTTCGATTACTTCGAAGATGCCTACGGGCTCAAGCACACCGGAGTGTTCAGCGTGGCCGCAGAAGTGCAGCCGGGCGCCCAGCATGTGGCAGCGATGCGTACGCGTTTGCAGGAAGTGGGCAAGACTTGTGTGTTCAGCGAGCCGCCGTTGCGCCCGCGCCTTGCGGAAACGCTGGTGGCGGGTTTGCCGGTGAAGCTGGCGGAGCTGGATGCGTTGGGCGGCTACACGCCGGCCTCCGCCCAGGGGTATGAGCAGGTGCTGGAGAAGCTGGGGAATGACCTGGCTGGGTGCCTGGAGTCGCTCTGACAGACGCCGCATAACCACTGTGGGAGCGGGCTTGCTCGCGAATGCGGTGGATCAGTCAGCGCATCTGGTGACTGAAACTCCACATTCGCGAGCAAGCCCGCTCCCACATTTTGATCGCGTACGATCTTTACAGCGCGAACGGCAGCGGGGTCTTGACCTGCTGGCGTTGCGCCAGGCGCACCTGAAACTCGCGCGGGTCGTGAATCAGCACGTCCTGCCCGGCGAACGATTCCGCCGCAATCAGGCGTGACAGCCAGAACCGCACACAGGCCACACGCAGCATGGTCGGCCACAGCTCTGCTTCCTTGGCGGTGAACGGCCGCAAGCCCGCATAAGCCCCCAGCAACGCCCGCGCCCGTTGGCCGTCGATCACGCCGTCGGCGTCCGAGCACCAGTCGTTCAGGGCGATCGCCACGTCGTACAGCATCGGCCCCGAGCAGGCGTTGTAGAAGTCGATCAGCCCGGTCAGGTGCGTGCCTTCGAACATCGCGTTGTCGCGAAACAGGTCGGCGTGGATGTTTGCCCGGGGCAGCGTGAGGATCTGCGCCTTGTGCGCCTCGATCTCATCCAGCGCGGCTTGCAGCAGGCGCTGTTGTTCTGTGTCGAGGTGCGAAATCAGTTGCGCGCCTTCGCTGAGCATCCAGTCCAGCCCGCGATCGGTCTTGCGTTCCAACACCTTCTCGCCTTGGGTGGCCAAGTGCAGGTGCCCGAGCAATTCGCCCACTTGCACGCAATGCTGGGCGTTGGCGTCCTTGATGTGCTTGCCCGCCAGGCGCGGTTGCAACAGCGCCGGTTTGCCCGCCAACTCGCGCAAGGCCACGCCGTCGGTGGTACGCAGGGCGTAAGGCACTGGCAGGTCGGCGTCATGGAGCACGTCCAGCAGTTCGATGAAGAACGGCATTTCCTGCACGGGGCCGCGTTCGACCAGGGTCAGGACAAATTCGCCCTGTTCCAGGCTGATGAAGAAATTGGTGTTTTCACTACCAGCGGCAATCCCCTGGAAATCAAGCAGGCGGCCGAGCCCGTAAGGGGCAAGAAAGGTTTCCAGCTCGGGCCGAGCCAGGGGGGTGAACACAGACATGGTTAAAACTGCCGTTACGGGCGCTGCGGGGAGCAGCGCCGATTAAAGTTAAGAAATCATTTCCATTCGAAGATCTTCCATGACGGGATCAGCATATCCGGCTGGTCAGAGCGGATGAAGTTCGCATCGGTTCCGTCCGCGCGCACCAGGAAGTAAGGCGGAAAGCCTTTCTGGGTCACCTTGATCGCGTACAGGAAACCATTCTGGCGGTATTCCTGAATGGTCTTGTCGCCTTCCGTGCGAATGGTGACTTCCGGGTCGCCCGAAGGGGCAGTATCTGCCGCCATGGCCACCATCGGAGTGAGTGCAATCAAGCCGGTCAACAACAGGCGATTTACTGTACGCATGATAACCTTGTCCCTTTGTCGTCATTGGTCCGGCTATTCTAGCGCCTGACCCGCCGAAAAGGTTGATCCTGCTCATGAGCCAAGCCCCCCTCGTCCTGGTGGACGGTTCTTCTTACCTGTACCGCGCCTTTCACGCGCTGCCGCCGCTCACCACTTCCAAAGGCCTGCCTACCGGCGCGGTCAAGGGCGTGTTGAACATGCTCAAAAGCCTGCGCAAGCAATACCCGAACAGTCCGTTCGCGGTGGTGTTCGACGCCAAGGGCGGGACATTTCGCGATGAGCTGTACGCCGAATACAAGGCCAACCGCGCGAGCATGCCCGATGATATGCGCGTGCAGATCGAGCCGCTGCACCAGAGCGTGATCGCCCTGGGCTTCCCGCTGCTGTGCGTCGAAGGCGTCGAAGCGGACGACGTGATCGGCACCCTGGCCCGCAGCAGCGCGGCCGCCGACCGTCCGGTGGTGATTTCCACCGGCGACAAGGACATGGCGCAGCTGGTCGACGGGCACATTACCTTGGTCAACACCATGACCGGTAGCGCCATGGACGTTGAGGGCGTGAAGGAGAAATTCGGTGTCGCTCCGGAGCAGATCATCGATTACCTGGCGTTGATGGGCGATTCGTCCGACAACATCCCGGGCGTTCCGGGCATTGGTCCGAAGACGGCTTCCGGCCTGTTGGTAGGCGTCAACGGCGGCTTGAAGGAGCTCTACGAGCAGCTCGATATCGTGCCGACCTTGCCGATTCGTGGTGCCAAGACCCTGGTCGCCAAACTGGAAGAGCATAAGGCGAGTGCGTTCCTGTCCTACGAGCTGGCAACGATCAAGATCGACGTGCCGCTGGACGTGGGCCTGGATGATTTGCACCTGATCGAGCCGGATCGCGAGAAGCTGCTGGAGCTGTACACGCTGCTGGAGTTCAAGAGCTGGATTGACGAGATTCAACGCGATGCCAAGCGCGTCGAGTTGAGCGCTGCTCCTTCGGCCGCGGTCGCCGAGGCAGCGGTTGAGGTGGTCGCGCCGGTTTCTGTGGAGCCGGTGTACGAAACCATCCTCACCCAGGCCCAGTTCGATGTCTGGCTGAAGAAGCTCAACGACGCCAAGCTGTTCGCCTTTGATACCGAGACCACCGGGATCGACGCCCAGAAAGCGCAACTGGTGGGTGTGTCGTTTGCCGTGCAGGCCCATGAAGCAGCCTACATTCCGCTGACCCACTCCTACATCGGCGCGCCGGAACAGCTGGATCGGGACACCGTGCTGCTGGCCCTGAAGCCGTTGCTCGAAGACCCGGAAAAACTCAAGGTCGGCCAGCACGCCAAGTTCGACATGAACATCCTGGCCAACTGCGCCATCGGTGGTGACCCGGCACACGGCATCACCGTGCGCGGCATTGCCTTCGACACCATGCTTGAATCCTATGTGCTGAACTCCGTGGCGACGCGCCACGACATGGACAGCCTGGCGAAGAAGTACCTGGACCACGACACCGTCAGCTTCCAGGACATCGCCGGCAAAGGCGCCAAGCAGCTGACCTTTGACCAGATTGCCCTGGAGCAAGCCGGCCCTTACGCGGCGGAAGACGCGGATGTGACCCTGCGTTTGCACCAGGAACTGCACAAGCAGCTTGCCGCTATTCCTTCCCTGGCCAGCGTATTGTCCGACATCGAGATGCCGCTGGTGCCCGTGCTGGCGCGCATTGAGCGTCAGGGCGCCCTGGTGGATGCCGCCTTGCTGGGCATCCAGAGCATCGAGCTGGGCAACAAGATGGTAGACCTCGAGCGCCAGGCGTATGAAATCGCCGGCGAGGAATTCAACCTGGGCTCGCCCAAGCAGTTGGGTGCGATTCTCTACGAGAAACTCGGGTTGCCGGTGTTGAAGAAGACCGGCAAGGGCCAGGCCTCGACGGCCGAGGAAGTCTTGGCCAAATTGGCTGAAGATGACTACCCACTGCCGAAAGTGCTGATGCAGTACCGCAGCATGAGCAAGTTGAAAAGCACCTACACCGACCGTTTGCCGGAGCAGATCAACCCGCGCACCGGTCGCGTGCACACCTCCTATCACCAGGCCGTAGCAGCAACCGGGCGCCTGTCCTCCAGCGATCCAAACCTGCAGAACATTCCGGTGCGTACCGCTGAAGGCCGGCGTATCCGCCAGGCATTTGTCGCGCCCAAGGGCTACAAGCTGCTGGCGGCGGACTATTCGCAGATCGAGCTGCGCATCATGGCGCATTTGTCCAAGGACGAAGGCTTGCTGAATGCGTTCCGCGACGACCTGGACGTGCACACCGCCACGGCGGCCGAGGTGTTCAAGGTTGAGTTGGCTGAGGTCACGTCCAATCAGCGTCGCAGTGCCAAGGCGATCAACTTTGGCCTGATCTACGGCATGGGCGCCCAAAAGCTGGGCAAGGACATCGGCGTCGACACCAAGACTGCCAAGGCTTACATCGATGTGTACTTCGCCCGTTACCCGGGGGTGCGCGAGTACATGGAGCGCACCCGTGCCCAGGCGGCTGATCAGGGTTATGTGGAAACCCTGTTCGGGCGCCGCCTGTACCTGCCGGAGATCAATTCCAACAAGCCTCAGGAGCGTGCTGGCGCCGAGCGTACGGCAATCAACGCGCCGATGCAGGGCACTGCGGCCGATATCATCAAGAAGGCCATGGTCAAGGTCGACAACTGGCTGACGGACTCGGGCCTGGACGCCAAGGTCATCCTTCAAGTGCACGATGAATTGGTGCTGGAGGTACGTGAGGACCTGGTGGCTGAAGTCAGCGCGAGGATTCGTGAACACATGAGCGAGGCGGCAAAGCTGGATGTGCCGCTGGTGGTAGACGTCGGCGTGGGCGACAACTGGGACGAAGCGCACTAAGCCTGGGGCCTGGGCCGCGGCATCATGCCGCGGCAGCGCTTTAGATCGGAAAACGCGGCGGGTTATTTCCAATAGTTTTTTGAACGTGCCGGAACTTAACCCGTGAATTGCTACTCAGAGTTACTGAATGGGTGGTGAAGCCCTTCAATGCTCCTATGTTGTGTTAAGTGTTGGCAGATATCTGGACCCCGCCCTAGCGGTCCGGAACTTGGACCCCGAACTTCCCCTCCCCATACGAAGTCCGGGGTTTTTTTTGCCCCGAGTTTTTACTCGGCGGCTTCCGAACCCTTGTCAGCCAGTTCCATCCAACCTGCCAATACAGTGTAGGCATCTTCCAGGCCCATGCGTTTTGGCGCCGAGAACAACTGGATAGTCACCGCATCACCCCAACCCTTTCGGATTTCTGCCTGCACTTTGAGCAGGGTGTTTTTCGCTGCGCCGTAGGTCAGTTTGTCGGCCTTGGTCAGCAGGACGTGCATCGGCATGCCGCTGGCGACGGCCCAATCGAGCATCAACAGGTCGAAGTCGGTCATTGGATGACGGATGTCCATCATCAGAATCAAACCCTTCAAACTCTCCCGGCCACCCAGATACGCTTCGAGGTGACGCTGCCAGTGCAGCTTCAGCGGGATAGGTACTTTTGCATAACCGTAGCCCGGCAGGTCGACCAGACGCCGATCATCGTCTAGCTTGAAGAAGTTGAGGAGCTGTGTGCGCCCCGGGGTTTTCGAGGTGCGGGCCAGGCTGGCGTGGGTCAGGGTGTTCAGCGCGCTGGATTTGCCGGCGTTGGAACGGCCGGCGAATGCGACTTCGAAGCCTTCGTCATCGGGGCATTGGTCGACTTTGGCGGCGCTGAGCATGAAGGTGGACTGTTGGCACAGGCCGAGGATGGGATTCTTGAGTTGCATGAGTTTTCCGATGTGGGCGGTGCCGGGAATAGGTGCGGCAAGCGGTGTCGTTTCCGTTTCAGTAGCGCCAGTATATAATGCCGCAGATTTTGTGTGTGCTTTGTCCCAGCGAAGGATGAAGTTCACGGGAGCGATAGACCTTTATTGCGCATTAGAACGCAAAACGCTCTCAAACCCTGAAAAGGTCGATGTATGACCAAGTGGCTGCTGGCCTTCGGTTTCTTGATGCCACTTTACAGTGCGCAGGCTACACAGGAACCGGAGGCTGTGTACAACCGCTTTTGCGGGGCCTGCCATGCCGGACAGCTGCCCAACGCCCCTGGACGGGGTGACCAGGCAGCCTGGAAGCCAAGATTGGCTCAAGGTATGGACACGCTGGTGCAACACGTGACCCAGGGTTTCAAGGCGATGCCGCCGCGTGGTTTGTGCATGGACTGCAGTACCGAGGATTACCATGCCGTCATTCAGTTGATGGTGAGTGAACCCGGTCCATAACTCTTTAACCCTTAGCCGTAGTTGGATTAGCTGATGAACAAACTGATCGTGAGTCTGCTGTTGACCCTGGGCATCACCGGTGTTGCCCATGCCGCAGGCGACGCCACTGCTGGCCAGGCGAAAGCCGCCGTATGTGGTGCTTGCCATGGACCGGACGGTAATAGCCCGGCGCCTAACTTTCCAAAACTGGCCGGCCAGGGTGAGCGTTACCTGACCAAGCAGATGCACGACATCAAGGACGGCAAGCGTACGGTCCTGGAAATGACCGGCTTGTTGACCAACCTCAGCGATCAGGACCTGGCGGATATCGCGGCGTATTTTGCCAGCCAGAAAGGCAGTGTGGGAGCTGCTGATCCGAAACTGGTGGCCCGCGGTGAAGAATTGTTCCGCGGCGGCAACCTGGAAAAAGGCATGCCTTCCTGCCTCGGCTGCCACTCGCCTAACGGCGCAGGCCTTGCTGCCGCTGGCTTCCCGCACTTGAGCGGCCAGCATGCCCAGTACATCGGCAAACAGCTGACAGACTTCCGCGAAGGCAATCGCACCAACGACGGCGATACCAAGATCATGCAGAGCATCGCCGCGAAACTCAGCAACAAGGACATCGAAGCCGTGTCCCAATACATCCAGGGCCTGCACTAAGTGCCCCGGCTACGTTAACGCTCGATTAATCCGTCGATGCAAGCATAAAAAGGGTGGCCCAGGCTGCCCTTTTTTGTGGCCGGTGCCGTTACACTAACGAACTCATGCCCGCGTAGACCTGTCACAACAAAGGTCGCGTGAGGCGACTTTATTTGTCCAGGAGTAAAGCATGCGTAATCTGATCCTCAGCGCCGCTCTCGTCACTGCCAGCCTTTTCGGCATGACCGCACAAGCTGCCGATAATGTGCCGCTTGAAGCCGGTAAAACCTACGTTGAGCTGGCCAATCCTGTGCCGGTTTCCGTACCGGGCAAGATCGAAGTGGTGGAGCTGTTCTGGTATGGCTGCCCGCATTGCTACGCTTTTGAGCCAGTCATCAATCCGTGGGTCGAGAAGCTGCCTGAGGACGTGAACTTCAAACGTATTCCTGCCCTGTTCGGCGGCCCATGGGACGCCCACGGCCAGCTGTTCATTACCCTGGACACCATGGGTGTAGAACACAAGGTTCACGCGGCTGTCTTCAATGCCATCCAGAAAGAAGGCAAGCGCCTTGTGAAGCCTGAAGACATGGCCGATTTCGTCGCCACCCAAGGCGTCGACAAAACCAAGTTCCTGGAGACATTCAACTCGTTCGCTGTGAAGGGCAAGATGGCCCAATACAAGGAACTGGCCCAGAAATACGGCGTGCAAGGCGTACCGACGCTGATCGTCAACGGCAAATACCGCTTTGACATCGGCAGTGCCGGCGGCGAAGAGCAGGCGCTGAACGTGGCCGACCAATTGATCGCCAAAGAGCGCGCAGCCAAGTAAGGGGCCCGTCATGCGTCGCTGGGGTACTGAACGTGTCGTTGGCCTGCATGACCCGAAGGTCAACGAACATCACCTGGAATCCACGGGCCTGCCGGCTGACAGTCGGTTGCGCCTGCTCAGTTTCAATATCCAGGTGGGTATCAGTACCGAGAAATACCGGCATTACCTGACCCGTGGCTGGCAGCACCTGCTGCCCCACAATGGGCGTGCCGGCAATCTGCAAAAGATCGGCGACCTGCTGGGTGACTTCGACCTGGTAGCTCTGCAGGAGGCCGATGGTGGCAGCCTGCGTTCCGGCTACATCAACCAGGTCGAACACCTTGCGCAACTCGGTGCCTTTCCCTACTGGTATCAACAACTCAATCGCAACCTCGGCAAACTCGGCCAGCACAGCAATGGTGTGCTCAGCCGTCTGAAACCGTGGGCGATCGAGGACCACCCGTTGCCTGGCCCGAAAGGCCGCGGTGCAATTCTCGTACGATTCGGCGAAGGGCCGGAAGCATTGGTCGTGGTGATGATGCACCTCGCACTGGGGGCTCGAACCCGAACCATGCAGTTGGCCTACATCCGTGAGTTGATTGGCGGCTACAAACACCAGGTGCTGATGGGTGACATGAACACCCATGCCACAGACCTGCTACAGAATTCCCCGTTGCGCGACCTTGGGTTGCTGGCGCCGCAAGTCGAAGCCACCTTTCCCAGCTGGCGACCGCAACGTTGTCTTGATCACATCCTGCTCAGCCCGACCCTGACACTCGAAAGTGTGCAGGTACTGGCGCAGCCCATCTCCGATCACCTGCCCGTCGCGGTAGAGATTCGTCTGCCGGGTTCGCTCACGGCTGATGCATTGCCCGCGTTGAGCCCCGGCCCTCGCGGACCCCTTGCATGAGCGACGACGCCCAGCGTTGGAAAGAGAAATACCTTAAAAGCGTCGAGCAACAAGAAAAGCTCGAGCGTCGCTGGGCCGCCCGCCTCGACCTGCTGCGCCGAGGGCTGGTGCGCAGCACCCTGGCGGCAGAAGGGACCGACCGGGCGGTTGACCAATGCATGAAGGAAATGCGCGATGTGGTGCGCACCGACGACATGGACGCCGCCCTCGCTGCATTGCTGCCGCGCCTGGAAAAGGCCGTGCTGGATTCGGAGCAGCGCCGCGAAACCCGGGTTGACCAGATCGGCAGCGCGTTGACGGCCCTGGTCACTCAGTTGCAGAAACTGCCCTTGCCACGGGACGTGAGTCGCCCGCTGAAGGCTTTCGCCAAGCAGCTGGACGGTCGGGTTGGCCAGGCGCGGGAGATCCCGCTGTTGCTGAGCGAGCTGAGCGGCCTGCAGGGGCAGGCGCTGAGTAACCTGGAGCCGGAGGGCGAAACCAGCCGTTCGAGCCCGGGGCTGTTGCAGCGTCTGTTTGGCACCAAGGACGCAATCGACACGCCGGAGGTTGAAGCGCCCACGCCATCCCGCCCGGCTTCTCCGGCGCCTGCTGCGCCAAAGCCCAGCCCGGTGGGTGAAGTTGAAGCGCCGGCGCAATCGGCAGAACTGGCCCAGGCGCTGCGGGCTTTTGAACCGCAGCCGAAGGTCCCGGCCCCCATCGAGTCGCCCCCTGAGCCGGTATCGCCAGTAGAGGCTACCGACGCTGTCAGCGAAGCAGTGCCTGTTGTTCCGGCCGTCGCGGTCACAGCGCCTGTCGTCGAGGCACCCGCTACGATTATCGAAACGCCAGAACCCGAGCAACCGATCGAAGCGGAGGTTGAGCTCGAGAGTGCTCTTGCCGCCATGGTCGAGGTGCCAGAGGTGCAGGCCCGTGAGCCGGAGCGGACAGAGATCGGCAGTCTTTCCCTGCCCCCGGTCCTGGCCGATGAACCGCAAGAATCGCCCGAGCAGGCAGAGCCGAACCCAGACGAGCTGCAAGCGGATCAAGCCTACGCCCTGCCCGACACCCCCGAGCCGTCTTACAGTTCGGTGGCCAAGCACATCGAAGATACCCTGCTCGGCTTACTGGAAGACCTCTCGCTGCCCGAGCGCCATCGGCCCCAGGCCGAAGCCATGCGTGAACGCCTGGCCCACGGATTGAACTGGTACGAATTGCTGCCGATCCTCGATGACCTGGCGGTGTTGATGCTGGCGATCACCGACAGCGGCCAGCACGAGTTTGAAGCCTACCTCAAGCAGCTCAACGATCGTCTCGAGGCGTTCCAGGGGCACCTGCAGGTCGCCAGTGACGGCCACGCCGACAGCCGGTCGGCGGCCAGGGAGCTGGATACCCAGATCCGCGAACAAGTGGATGGTTTGCAAACCAGCATGCAGGACGCCGCGGACCTCGACAGCCTCAAGCACGTGCTGGAGAGCCATCTCGAAGGGCTGCTGGGCACCATGGATGAACACCGCCACCAGCGTGACCAGCGCGAACAGGAGGTGGCTGCACGGCTCAAGGGCCTGGCCGAACGGGTCGCCAATATGGAGCAAGAGGCTCAGGGCTACCGTGAACACCTTGAGGTTCAGCGCCAGAAAGCCCTGATCGATCCGCTCACCGCACTACCCAACCGCGCGGCCTGGAGCGAGCGCCTGGAGCAGGAGGTCAACGCCTGGCACCAGCGTGGAAATAACCTGTCACTGGCCATGCTGGACCTCGATCACTTCAAGCGCATCAACGACGGCTATGGTCATCTGGCGGGCGACAAGGTGCTGAAAATCATCGCCACGGTGCTTCGCAAACGCCTGCGGCCGAACGACTTCATCGCGCGTTTTGGCGGTGAAGAGTTTGTACTGCTGATGCCCAACTCGTCGCTGTCCGATGCGTTGGCGGTGGGTGAAACCCTGCGTGCAGCCATCCAAGCCTGCCCGTTTCACTTCAAGGGCGAGCCGGTGACGATTACGGTGTCCATGGGCATGGCGCAGTTTCAGCCGGGAGAACGCAGTGACCTGGCGCTCAAGCGCGCTGACGAGGCGTTATATCGTGCCAAGGCGGCGGGGCGTAATCAGGTGCAGGCGGCCTGACCGGAAATGTTCCATTTTGTTTAAAACATCGCATTTGGCCGCCTGGCAGCAAACGGTACGTTACACTGTTGCATTATCGTCTTAAGCGTACTATTTGCTGCCATGAAACTTCTGTGTTCTGCCTTTCTGTTTCTCCTGCTCGCCGGTTGCGCGAGCGGCCCTCGCCTGGACACCAGTCATCCTTCGGTGAACCACGACAATCGTGTGCAGTTTGTCGTCGTGCACTACACCTCGGCGTCCCTTGAGCGCTCCCTGGCGCTGTTGACCCATGGCCAGGTCAGCAGTCATTACCTGATCGGTGATAACGCCTCGGCCACCATCTATAAGCTCGTGGATGAAAGCCAGCGCGCCTGGCATGCCGGAGAAAGTGAATGGATGGGCCGCACCTGGCTCAACTCCAGCTCCATCGGGATCGAGATCGTGAACCCGGGTTATCGGGATTTGCCGACGGGCCGCGTCTGGTATCCCTATTCCGAAGCGCAGGTGCAGTCGCTGGTGGTGCTGCTCAAGGACATCACCAAACGCAACGGCATCGACCCGCGAAACATCATCGGCCATAGCGACATTGCCCCGCTGCGCAAGCTGGACCCGGGGCCGTTGTTCCCCTGGAAGCGCCTGGCGGATGAAGGGCTGGGCATGTGGCCGGACGCCAAGGCGGTGGCCCGTTACCAGGTGCAGTACGCAGCCGATCTGCCGAGCATTACCTGGTTCCAGGAAGAGTTGGCGAAGCTGGGCTATCCGACGCCGCAGACGGGCGAGCTGGATGTGGCGACGCGGCATGTGGTGGCCGCGTTCCAGATGCATTTCCGGGCGTCGCTGTTTGATGGGACGCCGGATGCCGAAAGTGCTGCGATCCTGCGGGCGTTGAATCACCAATAACGGTTGGCGCGTTGGTCCTACAGGGGCAACGCCATGTAGAACTGCGTCCCCTGCCCCGGCCGCGAATACACCCCCATGCGGCCACCGTGCAATTGCACGATCTCCTTGCACAGCGCCAGGCCCAGCCCGGCGCCGCCTTTCTTGCGGCCTACCTGCACAAACGGTTCGAAGATTCGTCCCTGCTGGCCGTAGGCAATGCCTTCACCGTTGTCTTCAACGCTGACAATCACCCGTTCGCCATGACGACGCGCCTGCAAGCGGATCTGCCCACCGTCGGCTGTGTGCCGCAGGGCATTGCCCAGCAAATTGTCGAGCACCCTTTCCAGCTGCGCTCGATCGGCATGCAACCTCGGTAGCGGGGATTGTTCCTCAACCAGCAGCTCGATGTTCTGCGCATTCGCCTGCTCCGCGAAGCGGGCGCGGGCATGTTCGAGCAGGTCGCTGATGTCACACGGGCCCAGGGTGAGTTTCTGCAAGCCATTCTGGTAGCGCGAGAAGTTGAGCAAGTCGTTGATCAACTGCATCAGGCGCTGCATTTCCTCGTTGACCGTATCCAGCAGGTCCGCTTCGCGCGACTCCGCAGGAAACTTCGCCCGTTCCCGGAACAAGCCGAAGGCCATGTGCATGCCCGTCACCGGCGTGCGTAATTCATGGGACGCGCGCAACACAAACTCACTGCGTACTCGTTCAAAGGCACGCTGTTCGGTAACGTCATGCAGCACCATCACCGCGCCCAGAATGTGCCCCTGGGTATGGCTGACCGGCGTCAGGCTGTACGTCAGCAGGCGCAGCTCACCCTCAACCTCTACTTCCAGGTCTTCAGGTGCGCGCTCCAGATTGCCGCCGCGCAGTACCAGCTGCAGCTGTTCATCCAGTTCCGGGCGGCCCAGGGCGTCGCCAAGGCCTTGGCCCAGGCGATTCTCGTCCCAGCCGAGTTGACGTTGTGCCACCGGGTTAAGGTGTTCCAGGCGACCCTGGCGGTCGATCATCAGCAGGCCGTCGTCGATGCTGTCGAGCACCGCCTGCAGGCGTTGTTGCCCGGCCAGCAGCTCATCGACATTGGTTGCCTGATGCTGGCGCAACGCCTCGGCCATGATGCCGAAGCGTCGGGTCAGCAGGTTCATTTCCGCTGCGGATGAAATGGGCAGCGTGACTTCGAAGTTGCCCTGGCCGATCTTGTCGGCGGCCTTGGCCAGCGCTTCGATCGGCCCGCCAAAGCGTCGGGCGATACCGTGGGCGGTAACGAAACCGATGATCAGCACCGCCAGGCCGACCAGGCCCAGCAGGCCGGCAATCAGCAGCGCACGTTCACGGGACTTGTGTTCGGTATCGTTGATGTTATCCAGGGCTTTCTTGTGCTCGGCGATCAGGCCGTTGCGCAGGATGTTGAAGCGTTTGGTGAGCTCGTCGTTGTTGCGCAGTTGCGGCGGAGCATTCTCCTTTTCATCGAACGCCTCGAGAAAGCTCAGGTAATTGGTCTTGGCCTGGGTAAAACCGCTGGTTACCGCGTCCTTTTGTTCGTGGTCGATACCTTGCTGCAACAGGGCGAAATAGCGTTGCTTGGAGTCTTCCAGCGCAGCGGTATTCGGCTGTTCATTGAGCATGATCATCAACTGGTCGCCGAGGGTCTGCCGAAGCTTGAGCCCCAGGTCCAATGTGATGAAGTTGCTGCGAATCAACGATTCCTGGGTCTTGGCCATTTGCATGACGCTCACCAACCCCAGCAGCAACCCCAACAGGGCGACGGTGATCAGCGCGGAAATACTCAGGAACAACCGAGTGCGCAGGGTCATCGCAAGCTTCATAGGCTACAGCTCACAGGTTGTATTGTTTGCGTTTGCGATACAGCGTCGACGCATCAATGCCAAGGGTTCGGGCCGCCTGGTCCAGGGTGTCGCTGGTGGCCAGCACGGCGCCGATATGCGCCTTTTCCAGTTCATCCAGGCTCAACGCCGCACCGATACGCGGGGCATTGTTAGTCGGCTGCTCGGCCATGCCGAGGTGGCTGATCTCAACTTTTTCCTGCGGGCAAATGATGCTGGCCCGCTCAACCACGTTGCGCAGCTCACGGATGTTCCCCGGCCAGCGGTAGTTGAGCAGTGCCTCACGGGCTTCATCGCTGAAGCCGCGCGCCGGCCGCGCATATTCCTTCACGAAGCGCGCCAGGAAGCGGTCGGCCAGGGTCAGGATGTCTTCGCTGCGTTCGCGCAGGGGCGGCAGGTGCAAGGTGATGACATTCAGGCGATACAGCAGGTCTTCGCGGAAACGGCCGTCGCGAACCATGTCTTCCAGGTTCAGGTTGGTAGCGGCGAGAATTCGCACATCGGCACGGCGCGTCACCGGGTCGCCGACGCGCTCGTATTCCTTGTCCTGGATAAAGCGCAGCAACTTGGGTTGTAAAGTAAGCGGAAAGTCGCCGATCTCGTCGAGAAACAAGGTGCCGCCATCGGCCTGGTTGACGCGGCCGAGGGTGCTTTCGCTGGCGCCGGTAAACGCACCACGGCTATGACCGAACAACTCGCTTTCCATCAGTTCCGCCGTCAGGGACGGGCAGTTGATGGTGACGCAGGATTTTTTCGCGCGTTTGCTCCAACCGTGGATCGCCCGGGCCAGTTCACCTTTACCGGTGCCGGACTCGCCGAGAATCAGGATGTTGGCATCAGTGCCCGCCACCTGGCGTGCGGTTTCCAGCACCACCATCATCGCCGGGCTATGGGAGTCGAGGCCGTCCTTGGGCTGGCGCACTGCGCCTTCCAGGGCTTCCAGGCGTGCCGAGAGCTGGCGCACTTCTAGCTGCTTGGCCGTGGCCAGGCGCAATTGGTCGGGGCTGCAAGGCTTTACCAGGTAGTCGGCCGCGCCGGCCTGGATCGCATCCACGGCGGTGTCGACGGCCGAGTGGGCCGTGACGATCACCACGCGCATCCACGGCGCCTGGATACGCATTTGCGCCAGTACATCCAGGCCGTTGTCTTCGCCCAGGCGCAGGTCCAGGAAGCACAGGTCAAACACCTGGCGTTGCAACAAGGCATCGGCCTGGGCGGCGCTGTTGGCGGTGGCTACGGTGTAGCCTTCATCTTCCAGGCAGTAACGGAAGGTGCGAAGGATCGCGGATTCGTCATCCACTAAAAGAATGCGGCCTTGAAGTTCCTTGGCTGATTCCATCTGTCCCGCGCTCCCTTAAGAATGAATGATGTTGTTTAGTCCCGGAATAATCGGGCAAGTTGCATGGTTTATTCTGATTGATTAAAGCCGTCACCGCGCAGCTATCTGCGCTTCTTCTTACAAAGACGCCCACAAGAGGCGTTTTTGTCTCCCTCTTGCCACTTCGGCAGTCGAACGTTGCCTTCCTATCCCTTGATCCGACCAGTGACCATCGTGCATTTCGCACGGCAAGGATAGGGGCATCGTGCAGGATGCTCGTGGTGTCAAAGCGCTTTTGTTTTTAACTTGTTGATTTTATTGGGTTTTATTTTGTTAAAAAACTGGCACGCAGGCTGCAATACACCTCATACGAGTTTCATCTACGAATAATCAGAATGCGGGAGAGATACAGCATGACTCGCCAAAGCCTGACCCAACTGCGTGTATCGCCACTGCGCCTGCAACAGGGGCTGTTTGCCAGCCTGGCCCTGATGGTGACCTTGATTTGCGGTCAGCAATTGGCGCATTGGCAGCAGAGTCAGCAGCAAGTCGTGCAGTTTGAACGTCCGATGATGACCCAGACCCATTTCCGCTCCGTCGGCAGCACTGCCGCCGATGTGACAACCCCGCAATTGGCGGCGGTTGAACAGGACTCCACCCTCGGCGACCTGCCATCGCAGGAACGCTGGGTGTTCTAGGCAATACACGGTCCTCCAATCGAGCGACCGCAGGCACTACCGCTGTTACCCCTAAAAGAAGCGTAAGGAGAATCACCATGTTGAGTTGGGCAATCACATTTCTGATCATCGCCATTGTGGCTGCAGTCCTGGGCTTCGGTGGTATCGCGGGCACCGCCACGGGTATCGCCAAGATTCTGTTTGTGGTCTTCCTGGTGATGTTCATCGCTTCCTTCTTCTTTGGCCGTCGTGGCCGAGGCTAAGCATGTTCAACTCGTCCCTTAAAGTCCTGGCTGCCGCCCTGTTGTTGGGCGGCAGCGGCTTGGTGCTGGCTGCCAATGATGGCCAGTCCCGAGCCAACGAACTGTTGAGCGCGAACCCGCAGTATCGCGAGACCTGGCAGAGCGTGGTCAAGAAGGAAGAGCGTCTGCCTGAATGGGTGTTGAACCTTTCGGGCAGTGCTGAACAAATGAATGCCGTTGAAGAGGATGGTGACAAGTACTTGGTCGGGCCGCTCTGTGAAACCGCAGACACATGCCTGAACAAGCGCCTGATCGTCGCTTTCAGCTTCGACAAGGAAGATGCTTACGCGATGTTGGTAGAAGTCCCGGCGGGGCTGCCCGCGGACAAATCGCCAACGCGGCATGCCGACTACCGTTTTCTTGGCAAGCCGGACGAAGGCATGCAAAAGCTGCTGATGGAACAGCTCAAGAAAGATCCGAATTGGTACTAGGTTCGGTCTGACGACGCTGTCGTCTACCGGCTTAACGTCCATAGAAAGAAGCGCCGTGCTTCTTTCTGTTTGCATCGCCCGACAAGGGTGGTGCATGACCAAGGGGCCGGGTTGCTCTGATCGTTTGGATCGGCGTGACCTACGGGGACAGGGAGTGCCTGCGCAAGGGCCGGGTCAGGTGAAAAGCTGCGACGCAAGTTCCCAAGCCGATGGTTTGTGGAACTTGCGACGGGCTTGCGGCTCCTATGCCCGCTTCTGTCATGCCGCCCATAGCGGCAATTCTCCTTTTTGCGTCCGCCCAACCATTTCTTGGTGTTTCCGCGTGACCATCTATCGAGAAAGTTTGTCTCCTGCCAGACGAGTTTTTCGATGGTATGCGTAGGAATTTTCAGGGGTTTTCAACTGCGACCGTAGATTTTCAAAAAACCCTGCGCGAGCCTGAAATGGCCGGTTCGCGGCATTTATGCCTGCCGAAATGTCGTATTCGAACTGACCGTTCAGACAGAAAAACTCAAAAAAACTCATGCCGATTCGGCATAGGGTAGGCGTTTACGGCATTAGACGTCGCCTCCTTGCATCGGAATAGTTGCGCCTTTTTTCGCCTGCCAGTGAGCCATATCGGCCAACTGCGGTGACCTTCTACGGGGGCAGATGCACACACTTTTTCGCTCTCGAGCGTTCCAGCTGCTGGCGCATCTGCCTGAGTCCACTTGAAGTAAGGGTAATGACATGAAGAAGGCAAAGCTAAGCCTCGCCTGGCAGATCCTCATCGGTCTGGTGCTGGGGATTGCAATCGGTGCGGTGCTTAACCATTTCAGTGCTGAAAAGGCCTGGTGGATCAGCAACGTGTTGCAGCCCGCTGGCGATATCTTTATCCGCCTGATCAAGATGATCGTTATCCCGATCGTGATTTCGTCGCTGATTGTCGGAATCGCCGGTGTTGGCGATGCGAAAAAGCTCGGCCGGATCGGCGTTAAAACCATCCTTTACTTCGAAGTGGTCACCACCATTGCCATTGTGGTCGGCCTGTTGCTGGCCAACCTGTTCCATCCGGGTACCGGCATCGACATGAGTACCCTGGGTACCGTCGACATTTCCAAATACACGGCCACCGCCGCCGAGGTCCAGCACGAGCACGCGTTCATCGAGACGATCCTCAACCTGATCCCGTCGAACATCTTCGCCGCCGTGGCCCGTGGCGACATGCTGCCGATCATCTTCTTCTCGGTGTTGTTCGGCCTCGGCTTGTCGAGCCTCAAGCCTGAATTGCGCGAGCCCCTGGTGACCATGTTCCAGGGCGTGTCCGAGAGCATGTTCAAAGTCACCCACATGATCATGAAATACGCCCCGATCGGTGTATTTGCCCTGATCGCGGTGACCGTCGCCAACTTCGGCTTCGCCTCGCTGCTGCCGCTGGCCAAGCTGGTGATCCTGGTTTACGTCGCCATCCTGTTCTTTGCTTTTGTGGTGCTGGGCCTGATCGCCCGCCTGTTCGGTTTCTCGGTGATCAAGCTGATGCGCATCTTCAAGGATGAGCTGGTGCTGGCCTACTCCACTGCCAGCTCTGAAACCGTGCTGCCGCGTGTGATCGAGAAGATGGAAGCCTACGGCGCGCCGAAGGCGATCTGCAGCTTCGTGGTACCGACCGGCTACTCGTTCAACCTCGACGGTTCGACCCTGTACCAGAGCATCGCGGCGATCTTTATCGCCCAGCTGTATGGCATCGACCTGTCGATTGGCCAGCAACTGATGCTGGTGCTGACCCTGATGGTCACCTCCAAAGGCATCGCCGGCGTACCGGGTGTGTCGTTCGTGGTACTGCTGGCGACCCTGGGCAGCGTGGGCATTCCGCTGGAAGGCCTGGCGTTCATCGCCGGTGTCGACCGCATCATGGACATGGCCCGTACCGCACTGAACGTGATCGGTAACGCCCTGGCCGTACTGGTCATCTCCCGTTGGGAAGGCATGTACGACGATGCCAAGGGCGAGCGCTACTGGAACTCCCTGCCGCACTGGCGCACCAAGCAAGCACTGCCGGCCGGCGAGACTACTCGCGGCTGACCGCCAGGACTGGCTCCTACACAAACCCCGGAAAATCCGGGGTTTGTCGTTTCTGCCAGCCCCGCTATCATTCGCCCCATCTTTCGGGGGATTCAACTGATGCTCAATGGCCTGTGGCTTGGCTTCTTTATCGTGGCGATGGTGTCTGCGCTGGCGCAATGGCTGATCGGCGGGAATGCCGGGATCTTTGCGGCCATGGTGGAAAGCATTTTCGCCATGGCCAAGCTGTCGGTCGAGGTGATGGTGTTGCTGTTCGGCACCCTGACCTTGTGGCTGGGCTTCCTGCGTATCGCCGAGAAAGCCGGGATCGTCGACTGGCTGGCCAAGGCCCTGGGGCCACTGTTCCGGCGCCTGATGCCGGAAGTGCCTGCCGGTCACCCGGCCATCGGCTTGATCACGCTCAACTTCGCCGCCAACGGCCTGGGCCTCGATAACGCCGCTACGCCCATCGGCCTCAAGGCCATGAAGGCGCTGCAAGAGCTCAACCCTATCCCCAATACCGCCAGCAACGCGCAGATTCTGTTCCTGGTACTCAACGCGTCTTCCCTGACCCTGCTGCCGGTCACCATCTTCATGTACCGCGCCCAGCAAGGTGCGGCGGACCCGACGCTGGTGTTCCTGCCGATCCTGCTGGCCACCAGCGCCTCGACCCTGGTGGGCCTGTTGTCGGTGGCGGTGATGCAACGCCTGCGGCTGTGGGACCCGGTGGTGCTGGCGTATCTGATTCCGGGTGCGCTGGTACTGGGTGGCTTCATGGCCTTGCTGGCGACGCTCTCAGCCACGGCGCTGGCGGGGCTGTCGTCGATCCTCGGCAACCTCACGCTATTCGGGCTGATCATGTTGTTCCTGGTGATCGGCGCGCTGCGCAAGGTGAAGGTCTACGAAGCGTTTGTCGAAGGTGCCAAAGAGGGCTTCGACGTTGCCAAGAACCTGCTGCCGTACCTGGTGGCGATGCTGTGTGCAGTGGGCGTGTTGCGGGCGTCCGGCGCGCTGGATTTCGGCCTGGAAGGCATCCGCCACGTGGTGGCCTGGACCGGCATGGACACGCGCTTTGTCGATGCGCTGCCGACGGCGATGGTCAAGCCGTTCTCCGGCAGTGCGGCGCGGGCGATGTTGATCGAGACGATGCAGACCCAGGGCGTGGACAGCTTCCCGGCGCTGGTGGCGGCGACGATTCAGGGCAGCACCGAGACCACGTTCTATGTGTTGGCGGTGTACTTTGGCTCGGTGGGAATCCAGCGGGCACGGCATGCGGTGGGGTGTGCGTTGTTGGCGGAGTTTGCTGGTGTGGTGGCGGCGATTGCGGTGTGCTACTGGTTCTTCGGCTAAGACCTGAATCCCTGTGGCGAGGGAGCTTGCTCCCGTTGGGCCGCGAAGCGGCCCCAGTCAGTTATCGCAGGTGTGTCAGTCAAAGCTCATTGACTGGTTTTGGGGCTGCTGCGCAGCCCAACGGGAGCAAGCTCCCTCGCCACAAAAGCGCGGTTTCCCAGGCCGACGGCCCAATCCACCACCTGCCTGTTCAGCGCATCCCCAGCCTGACCAAACCCGGCCACCACCGCCGGCACCTTGGTATCCCCCACCGGCTGCCTCACCTCGAACCGCTTGCTGGCAATAATCCGTTGATCACTGCCGCGCACCAACCGTGCGTCCAGCCGTATCACCACTTCAACTGCGCTGCCGCGATACTCACTCTGAAACGCCTGCAACTGCCCGCCCAACTCAAAGTCCGCCTGCAGATTGGTCTCATCGGTACTGAGCAACGTCACCCGCCCATCCCGCTGGAACCCGTCCAGCAACCGGTTACGCAACAGCACGGGGGCTGGATCGCTCCAGCGGGAATTCGCATAGCTGCTGATCAAGTCACCGTTAGGCACCACGGCAATCCGCGGGCTGTCGAGGAATTCGCTGGTCTGCGGCTTCGCCACCCGCAGCGACCAGGCCACCGGGCTGGCCTGCGTGGCGGCCTGCGCCGATGGCAACCGGTACACGTCCGAGGGATCCGCCTTCGGCAGGATGGAACACGCACTGACCAATACCAGCGCAACGGGGGCGATCATTTGGTACGCACGCTTCATGGCGTGAACTCCTTGTTCTTGTCGCTGCCCAGCAGGTAACCGCTGGGGTTGGCTTCCAGGCGGCGGGAAATGGCGCGCAACGAACCCAGGGTTTCCCGCAGCTCGCGCACCGCTGGCGCCAGTTCGTTGAGACCCTGCATGCCGCTGTTCAGGGAATCCTTGTTGTTGGTCAGCAAGGTGTCGATCGTGGCCGTGCTCTGTTGAAGGGACTGCATGGCTTTTTCAGCACTGCCGAAAACCTGCTTGCCCTGGTCGTTGAGCAAACCGTTGGCGTTGCGCATCAACGCGGTGGTTTGCTCCAGGGTGGCGCTGGCCTGTTTGCTCACCTGCATCAATTGCTGCATCACCACCTTGATGTCGCCGCGCTGATCGGCAATCGCGCCGGTGGTCTGTTGCAGGTTGTCCAGGGTATTGCTGAGGCGCTCGACGTTCTCCCGGGAGAACATGTGATTGGCGTTGTGCAGCAGCAAGTTGATGCTGGTCATCAGGTCATTGCTGTTGTTCAGCAGTCGCGCGATCGGCGATGGCGACGCAATGATTTCCGGCAGGTTGCCGTCCTTGCCCTTGAGCTCAGGGCTTTGGGGCGTACCGCCGCTGAGCTGGATGATCGAGGTGCCAGTAATGCCGGTCAGGGCCAGCTTGGCCTGGGTGTCTTCCTTGATCGGCGTCTGCCCGGCCAGGCGGATGCGCGCCAGCACCCGGCGCGGGTCTTTCGGGTCGAGGCGCAGGCTGGTGACGTCGCCCACCTTGATCCCGCTGTACTGCACGGCACTGCCTTGGGACAGTCCGCTGACCGCCTCGTTGAACACCACTTCGTAATCCTGGAATGCGCTGTCGACGCTGGACTTGGCCAGCCACAGGCCAAACAGCATGGCGCCGACCACGACGATCACGCTGAACAGACCGATCATCACATGATGGGCTCGGGTTTCCATGTCATACCTCGTTGAGCAGTTGAGCGGCATCCAATGCCGCGCGGCCCCGTGGGCCATGGAAGTATTCGTGAATCCAGGCGTCGTCGGTTTCCGAGACGACATCGATGGCATCCGCCACCAGTACCTTTTTCTGCGCCAACACCGCTACACGGTCGGTGATGGTGTACAGCGTGTCGAGGTCGTGGGTGACCAGGAACACGCTCAGGCCCAGCGCATCGCGCAGGGTCAGGATCAGTTGATCGAAGGCGGCGGCGCCGATCGGGTCGAGGCCGGCGGTGGGTTCATCGAGAAACAAGATGTCCGGGTCCAGCGCCAGGGCACGGGCCAGGGCCGCGCGCTTGATCATGCCGCCGGAGAGTGACGAGGGGTATTTGTCGGCGGCCGACAGCGGCAGCCCGGCCAACGCCAGCTTTACTGCCGCCAGGTGCTCGGCATCGGGACGGCTGAGGCCGGCATGCTCTATCAGTGGCAACGCAACGTTCTCGGTGACCGTCAGCGAGGAAAACAGCGCGCCCTTCTGGAACAGCACGCCGAAGCGCCGCTCCACCAGTGACCGCTCGTGTTCCGACAGGCTCGGCAAGTTCTGCCCGAACACCCGCACCTGGCCTTCGCTGGGCTGGCGCAAACCGATGATGCTGCGCAGCAGCACCGACTTGCCGCTGCCGGAGCCACCGACGACGGCGAGGATTTCACCCTTGTACAAGTCCAGGTCGAGGTTCTCGTGCACGCTTTGCGAACCAAACCGGTTGCACAGCCCGCGGACTTCGATCACCGCCTCAGTGGGCGCACGGCGTAAACTACTCACCAGCCCATCTCCATGAAGAACAGTGCGGCGACCGCATCCAGCACGATCACCACGAAAATCGATTGCACCACACTGGAGGTGGTGTGGGCGCCGACGGACTCGGCGCTGCCGCTGACCTTGAAACCTTCGAGGCAGCCGATGGCCGCGATAAGGAACGCGAAGATCGGCGCCTTGACCATGCCGACGAGGAAGTGCTGCACGCCAATGTCCGATTGCAGCAGCGACAGGAACATTGCCGGCGAAATATCCAGGGCCACGGCACACACCACACCGCCGCCGATAATGCCCGAGAGCATTGCCAGGAACGTCAGCATCGGCAGCGCCACCAGCAACGCCAGTACGCGGGGCAGCACCAGCAACTCCATCGGGTCGAGGCCCAGGGTGCGGATCGCATCGATCTCTTCGTTGGCCTTCATCGAGCCGATTTGTGCGGTGAAGGCACTGGCAGTGCGGCCCGCCATCAGGATCGCGGTGAGCAACACGCCGAACTCCCGCAGGAAGGAGAACGCCACCAGGTCCACGGTGAAGATGCTCGCGCCAAAACTGGCCAGCACCGTGGCACCGAGAAACGCCACCACTGCGCCCACCAGGAAGGTCAGCAAGGCCACGATGGGGGCCGCGTCGAGGCCGGTTTGTTCGATATGCGCAACCATTGGCGTCACGCGCCAGCGCTTGGGCCGGAATACGCCACGGGCGAAGGTTTCGAGGATCAGGCCGATAAAGCCCAGCAGTTTCATGCCGTCTTGCCAGACGGTGTAGACCGCGCCGCCGATGCGCGCCAGCAACATGATGCCGGCGGCTTCTTCGGGTTCCTTGACCGGCACACAGAAGTCGTTCAGAGAGCGGTAGACGGTTTTCAGTAACGCGCGGTCGGCGGTCGAGAGGCTGCAGTCGGTCTGTTCGGCAGACTGTTCGATGCGCTCGGGGCCGAGCAGTTCCACCAGCAGCGAGGCGCCGGCCGTGTCCAGAGCGCCGAGGCCGTTAAGGTCGATACGTGCGCCAGCGTCGTACTGGCCGTCGAGCTTTTCCGACAGCTTCTTCAGGTTGGCATAGTGGGCAAGCGTCCAATCCCCTGTAATCCTCAGCAATGGAGGCTGGGTGGACGTGTCCAGATGGGCTGCACCGGCCGTTGTGCTACTGGTCATAAGCTCCGAGCTTGTTTGGCTATTCCAGAATTCCTACGTAATAGCACGATCCTGCCTACTTTGGCGCGTCTGGCGTTGTAGCGCCCTGACCGGGGTCAGTCACCTTGAAGCGCAACACGCCGATCACTTGGCCATCTTCGGTCAGCACCCGTACCTGCCAGCGTCCTACCGAGTCGGGGGGGAAGTTCTGCTTGTGGGTCCAGGCCCGATAGCCTTCCTTGCGCCCACCATGGATGTCCAGGGCGATGCGGTCGACTTCCTTGCCGTTGAATTTCCACACATGGTAGATCCGCTCATCCAGGCCGCGCGGCGCGTTGATCGCGGTGTAGGCATACAGCCCGCTGCTGCGCAGTTGGGCGGCGCTGACTTCTTTCAGGTCATCGCCGGGCGTGCGGTCCTGCAATTGGGTGCTGATGGCCACTTCGGTCATCCACAGCGTCGCGGGCGGCACCCAAGTGCGCAGGAACCAGCCGGCGCAACCAATCGCTGCGGTAACCCCCAACAGCATCGCCCAGCCCTTGATGCTACGCAGCGGCAGGCTCACGGCCAGGCTCGGGATAGAGAGCGCCATTGCCACGCCGAGGGCCAGTTTGTAACTCTCGGCGGTGGTCAGGTGCAGGATGATCGGCAGCGCGGTCAGCAGGGCCGCAAACAGGGTCAGGGTGTGCAGTGCGAGAAACAGCGAGCGCTTGGGCGCCAGCCACTTGTAGTACAGCGGGTCGGTGATGGAGACCAACGCCGCCGCACCCAGCAGGCCGGTAAAGATCGACTGGCCGCTGTTCCAGGTGGTGGTGACAAAAAAGAACGGCAGCACAAAAAACAGGCTTTCCTGATGGATCATCTGCGTGGCGTAGCGCAGCAGCGGTTCGGGGATTTCCCGTTTGAAGACTTTGCTGAACAGCTGGGTGAGGCTGTTTTCGAGCATCAGCCATAACCAGCTCACCAGCATGATGATCGCGATCCAGCTGGCCATGCCTTGCTGGCGATCCACCAGGATGAAGCTGCCCACACCCGAGATGAAACCGCCGAGTGCAATCACCCCTGGGTAGCGCTTCATCAGCTCGAGGATGCGCTGGATGGTGTGAGTCAGGATAGGCATTCGGCAGTTCACAGTCTTTGTAGGAAAAATCCCAGACAGAATAACGTTTTAGCCGTTTTCTCGGGGCCCGATTACGCAATCCCTTTGCGATAACGCCACACGCCTAGTAACACAATCGCAATCAGCCCCAGTGCGCCTGCGGCGATCCAGTTGAGGCTATCGTAGCTGAACAACGGTTTCTCGATGCGCCAGTAGCCGTTCTGCTTGAACAACTCGCGCATGGCCTGGTTGGCTTGCTCCAGGCTTACAGCCTTGATGCGCTTGGCCGGGTCGCTGAAATGCCCTTTGGCGTAGTCGCCCGAGGCACTCCAGTAATAGTCGGCCAACGCGCTGTTGCCTTGAACGGCCCACGCCTGGCGGGCAATGGCGGCTTGTTGCAGGCGGGCGAAGGTGGCCGGGTCGAGGCCGTCCTTGAGCAACTGGGCCCTGAGGGTTTCCAGCACGTGCTCGGCTTCCGGCAGGTTGTCGCGTTCAAGGTCGGCGTTGAGGCTCATGAAGCCGACGCCGCCCAGCACTTCGCGCTCGCTCCATGGGCCATAGGACAAGCCGTGCTGCAAGCGCAATTGACGATACAGCGCCCAATCCAGGTAGTCCTTGAGCAGGTCGAAGGTTTCATCGTACTGGTCGTCCAGCACCGGCTCGGGGAATAACCAGTGCAGCTTGGCGTTGTCACCGACCCAGCCGTGGATCAGGTCGCGGCGGACGGCGGCGGCGTGTTGAATCTCCGGCAACGGGCGATGTTCGCTGGGGTCAACCGGATCCAGTGCGCCGTAAGTGCGTTCGAGATAGGCCGGCAGCAGCTTGTCGAGGTCGCCGACGATGATCAGGGTCATGTTGTTGGGGGCGTACCAGGCCTTGCGCAGCTTTTCCAACTGGTCGCGGGTCAGGTGCTCGACTTCGGCCCGCTCGGCGCATTTGAGCCCCAGTTCGACGGCAAGCTGACTGCTGGCCTTGTGGCCGAGGTCCTGGCGGTCCAGCAGCCGTTGCAGGTGTGAGTAATGGCCGCCGTCTTCGCGCTCCACCACCTGTTTGGCGGCATTGATGTTGGCGTCGGTCAATTGGGTGCGGGTGATGATGGCCAGTAGCAGGTCGAGCACCTTGCGCTGGTTCTGCGCCGGAGCCTCGATGACGAAAGTGGTGTCGGCATTGCTGGTGTAGGCGTTCCAGTCGCCGCCGAGGGCTTGCATGCGTTCTTCCAGCTCACCTTCGCCGCCACCGTCGATTCCGCTGAACAGCAAATGCTCCAGCAGGTGCGGCAGTTCCTTGTCTTCGCAACTGAAGTCATCCAGGCCCACACCCACCACCAGGCGGATTGCCACATGGCCGCGTTCGGTGCCCGGCTTGAGCAGCAATTGCAGGCCGTTGGGCAGGGTGTAGCCCTCGACTTGCAGGCGGTCAAAGGCAAAGGTGTGTGCCGAACCCATGAGCAGGCAGGCGAATAGCAGGCGACGCATAACAGGCTTCCTGGCGAGTGAGGTCCGTTGTTAACTGACTTCACTCGCCGTCGTACGTTCAGGGCGAATGGGTGATGTCGGCAATATCGTCCGCCGAGAGGGCGCCGGTGTCGGTGGTTTCCAGCACCACATAAGCGCTGCTGCAGAACAGCGAGTTGAGACGCTTCATGTCGGCAATCAGCTCCAGGTGCAAGGAACTGGTCTCCAGGCTCTGTACGATTTTACGTTGCAAGCGGCTGACGTGGGCGTGGGCCAGGCGACGCTCCTGGGCGCGGAAGCGGCGCTTTTCCCGCAGCAGTTGCCGGGCGCTTTCCGGGTCGGCACTGAGGAACACCGAGAGCCCCAGGCGCAGGTTGGCGATCAGTTGGGTTTGCAGACCCGCGAGTTCCTCCAGGCCGACTTCGGAGAATGAGCGGCGCTGGGAGGTCTTTTGCTGCTGGACCTTGCGCAGCATGCGTTCGATCAGGTCGCCGGCCAGTTTCAGGTTGATCGACAGTTCGATGATCTCGGCCCAGCGTCGGCTGTCCTGTTCGCTGAGGTCTTCCCGGGGCATTTGCGCGAGGTAGAGCTTGATCGCGCTGTAGAGCGCCTCGACATCGTCGCTCAGGCTGCGCATTTCCTGGGTGATGGCGGTTTGCTTGCCGCGCAGCACCTCCAGCATCGAGGTCAGCATGTTGTCGATCAGGTCGCCCAGACGCAGGGTTTCGCGGGCGGCGTTGGCCAGTGCCAGGCTTGGGGTGGCGAGTGCTGCCAGGTCCAGGTGGCGCGGCTTGGCCAGGCCGTTGACCTCTTCGCGTTCCGGGAGCAACCAGGCGCACAAGCGGGACATCGGGCCGATGGTGGGCAGCAGGATCAGGCAGCGAATAACGTTATAGAGCAGGTGGAAGGTGATCACCATGCCTTGGGCGCTGTAGTCCAGGTTATCCATCCAGCCGACCAGCGGGTCGAGTACCGGGATGATCAGCAGCAAGCCGATCAGCTTGTACAGCAGGCTGCCCAGGGCCACCTGGCGCCCGGCGGCGTTCTGCATGCTGGTGCTGAGGAAGGCCAGCACGCCGCTGCCGATGTTGGCGCCGATCACCAGGCCGATGGCCACGTGCAGGCCGATCACGCCGGCACCGGCCAGGGTCGCGGTCAGCAGGACGGCGGCCAGGCTGGAGTAGGAAATCATCGCGAACAGTGCGCCGACCAGGGCATCGAGCAAGATGTCGCCGGTCAGCGAGGCGAACAGGACCTTGACGCCCTGCGCGTGGGTGATCGGGCCCGCGGCTTCGACGATCAGTTGCAGCGCAAGGATGATCAGCCCGAGGCCGATCCCGACACGGCCCATCTGCCCGGCGCGTGTCTGTTTGCGCGACAGGAAGAAAATCACCCCGAGGAAAATCAACAGCGGCGACAGCCACGACAGGTCAAAGGTCAGCACCCGGGCCATCAGCGCGGTACCGACGTCGGCACCGAGCATGGTCGCCAGGGCGGGCATCAGGCCCATCAGGCCCTGGCCGACAAACGAAGTCACCAGCATCGCCGTGGCGTTGCTGCTTTGCACCATGGCCGTCACCAGGATGCCGGCGATAAACGCCAGCCAGCGCTTGGACATGTTCTGCCCGATGACCTGGCGCAAGTTGGAGCCGTAGACCCGCAGGATGCCGGTACGGACGATGTGCGTGCCCCAGATCAGCAGGGTTACCGCGGAAAGCAGATTGAGCAGGGTCAGCATGCTGGGCCCCCTGTGTTGAGTCGTGCTCCAATCGGAGCAAGTGAATAGTGCCGCGTGCCGTTCTACGTCTTGTACTTAAGCTGTAGTTGGCGAATGGGCTCGGCGCCAGCATCGCATAGCTAAAGTCGGGATTGAAACAAAACTGTCATGAAATCAGCTTTTTGCAGATGAAAAAAAGGGGCTCTAAAGCCCCTTTTTCAGCAGCGGGTCCAGGTTATTGACCCGGAATGTCCTTGCGCAGTTTCACAGGATCCTGCTGTTTCTTCTTTTTCGCGATGGCGGTACGCATCTTGATGTTCACCGCTTCAACCGCCAGGGAGAACGCCATGGCGAAGTAAACGTAGCCTTTTGGCACGTGAACGTCGAAGGCTTCGGCGATCAGCACGGTACCCACCACCAGCAGGAACGACAGCGCCAGCATCTTCAGCGACGGGTGTTTGTCGATGAAATCGCTGATGGTGCCAGCGGCCAGCATCATCACGAGTACGGCGACGATGATCGCGGCCACCATCACCGGTACGTGGGAAACCATACCGACGGCGGTAATCACCGAGTCCAGGGAGAACACGATGTCGATGATCGCGATCTGGATGATGGTGTAGATGAACTTGCCACCGGCGCCCTTCGGCTCGTCGTGGGTTTCGTCTTCACCTTCCAGGGCGTGGTACATCTCCTGGGAGCTTTTCCACAGCAGGAACAGGCCACCGAAGAACAGGATCAGGTCGCGGCCGGAAATGCCTTGGCCGAACACCACGAACAGATCGTCGGTGAGGCGCATGACCCAAGTGATCGACAGCAGCAACAGGATCCGCGTGACCATCGCCAGCGCCAGGCCGAAGATCCGGGTACGCGCCTGCATGTGCTTGGGCATGCGGCTGACCAGGATCGAAATCATGATGATGTTATCGATGCCCAGGACGATCTCGAGGGCCGTCAGGGTGAAGAAGGCAATCCAGATTTCCGGATTGGTCAGCCATTCCATGTGTATTCCTTTGAGCGAGTGTTAGACCGCGCCAGCCTTAAGAGCCGGCGCAGTGAGTTGTACGATTATAGAGTGCTGAACAGCGGAAAAATCCCCATCAGCAAAGCGGCGACCATTATGCACAGGCACACCAGCACCGCCCACTTGAGGGTGAAGCGCTGGTGATCGCCAAATTCGATACCCGCCAGGGCTACCAGCAAGTAGGTCGATGGAACCAGTGGGCTCAACAAGTGCACAGGCTGGCCAACGATTGAGGCGCGGGCCATTTCCACGGCAGTGATGCCGTAGTGGCTGGCGGCTTCGGCCAGTACCGGCAGAACGCCGTAGTAGAAGGCATCGTTGGACATGAAGAAGGTAAACGGCATGCTCACCAGCGCGGTGATCACGGCCAGATAAGGCCCCAGCGCGTCAGGGATGACGGCCAGCAGGCTCTTGGACATGGCATCGACCATGCCGGTACCGGACAGGATGCCGGTGAAGATACCGGCGGCGAAGATCAGGCCGGTGACCGCCAGGACGCTGCCGGCATGGGCGGCGATCCGGTCTTTCTGCATCTGCAGGCACGGGTAGTTGACGATCATCGCGATACTGAAGGCCACCATGAACAGTACCGGCAGTGGCAAAAGGCCGGCGATCAAGGTGCACATCAGGGCGAAGGTCAGTGCGCCGTTGAACCAGATCAGTTTCGGACGGCGGGCGTCCGGGTATTGCGAGACGCTGATTTCGCTGTGGTCGATTTCATCGCCTTGCAGGTGCAGCTCGCCCAGGCGTGCCCGTTCGCGCTTGCCGTACATATAGGCAATCACCAGGATGGCGACGACGCCGGCGGCCATGGCTGGAATCATCGGTACGAAAATATCCGATGGGTCCACGTGCAATGCACTGGCGGCGCGGGCGGTCGGGCCACCCCATGGGGTCATGTTCATCACCCCACCGGCGAGGATGATCAGGCCGGCCATGATCCGCGGGCTCATGCCGATGCGCTGGTACAGCGGCAGCATGGCGGCCACGCAGATCATGTAGGTGGTGGCGCCGTCTCCGTCCAGTGATACCACCAGGGCCAGCACGGCGGTGCCGACCGAGACCTTCAGCGGGTCGCCCTTGACCAGCTTGAGGATCTTGCGCACGGCCGGGTCGAACAGGCCGGAGTCGATCATCAAGGCGAAATAGAGGATGGCAAACATCAGCATTACGCCGGTCGGCGCAAGCTTGGTGATGCCCGCGAGCATCATCGGGCCGATCTGCGGGGCAAAGCCGCCGAACAGCGCGAACAGGATCGGTACGATGATCAGGGCGATCAGCGCAGACAGGCGCTTGGTCATGATCAGGAACATGAACGTGATGACCATGGCAAAGCCAAGGAAAGTCAGCATAGGAATACTCCAGGCGTAGCGCGGCTAGGGAATGGCGAACCGGTTGGGTCAGCGCAGAACGAAAGGCACGAGGCGTACGGGTGGAGTCGGGGCAAACAGGCGGGTACGAGCGGACATCGGGAATCACCATTGTTGTTGTTAACAACCGGTCTGTTGCCGGTAGTGGTGGGCGATCCTAGTCCCGGAAGCTTTCAGCCAGCTTTCGCTTGAGAAACGGGCTACGTTGAATGGACGACTGGTCCTGTGTGAAATAAGGATGTGGGAGACAGAGCATGCATGAGCAACACCAAGGCGGCTGCCATTGCGGGCGGGTGCGTTATCAGTTCAGCGGGGCGTTGGTGGATATTGCCCACTGCCACTGTTCGATTTGCCGACGGGTCAGCGGCGGCTTGGTGACGACCTGGATCACCCTGCCCCGTTCCGCGTTCGCCTGGGTGGCGGGAACGCCGGCGCAGTACGAATCTTCGCCGACATGCGTGCGGTATCTCTGTTCTAACTGTGGGGCGCATTTGGCGCTGGTAACGCAACTGAGTGCCGAGAGTATCGATGTGACCATCGCAACCCTGGATCACCCGGAGCTGGCCCCGGCAGATCGGCACATCTGGGTAGAGAGCCGATTGCCGTGGTTACACCTGGATGAGCAACTACCGGAAGAAGACGGAGAAGCGCTCTAGGGCAGCTCGAACCCGCCGGAGGCCTTGTGCAGTGCGCGCAAGTGCTCGCCTAGCTGCTTGAGGTTGGCTTCACATGCGGCAATCTCCGCCGCGCGGGCCGGTTCCAGCAGCGCCCTCACCTCTTTGTCCAGATCGCCGGTCAGCGACTGCAACTGCTTCTGGCGCGCGGCGCTCTCTGATTCCAGGCGTTTGGATTCTGTTGGTTGTGGCAAGCCGTAACCGCTGGTGCCCAGCAGCTCTGCCGGGCGACTGAGGAAGCCACTGTTGGCGAGGATCTGCTGCAACGTCGCGTTGGCCTTTTCCATGCCGCCGTTCTTCAGCTCGCGGGCGCCAAGGTAGCGTTGCTTGACTTCATCCTGGGCCAGCATGAGCTGCTTGCGGAAGCTCGCCTGTTCCAGCAGCAACAAGGCGGCGCTGGCGCGCAGGTCGGCTTCGGCGAACCATGGGCGGCGCTCTTCGGCACTCAGTGACAACCAATCCTCCACTTCAGCCTGTTTGATCGGCAGGCGCTTTTTCAACACCTCGAACATCGCCTGGTAGCGCTCGCGGAAGGAGTCGAAGTGATAGCCGAGGCGCAGCGCGCGTTTTTTGTCGTCCAGCACACTGGTATCGGCCAGGCCTCGGCCCTTGAGGACTTCCAGCAGGCCATTGGGCGTGATGTTGTCCAGGCCGGTCAGCTGCGGGTTGGCGCTGCCGCTGCGTAACAGTTTCAGGCTCTCGACTGCGCAGTTGTTGGAGATGAAGAAGTAGTTGCCGTCGTAGCTCCAGTGCATTTCCGCGGCGTGTTCGACGGTGTCGTTGATCTCCTGGCGCGTGAGCTTCAACGGCACCGACGCCAGGCCGCGCAGCTCGGTCTTGGTGTACTCGTCAATGACCTGAGACAGCGGCAGCACGAACAGCCGCGACGGGTATTTGCCGATCAGGCCGTCCCAGCTCGACAGTTGTACGTCACCGACAAACGCGCGGTAGGACAACACCAGGTGCTGGTCCAGGTCCAGGCGGCAGTCCGGGCCCCGTGGCCGGCCGGGGGCGCAGATCACCAGGCGCAGCATGCTGTGGCCCCAGCGACTCACGAGGTTCTGGTTGGCTTCGGCCAGCAGGTAGTCGATTTCGTAGACCCGCTCGGGGTCGACCTGGCCCAGTGGAGTCTTGGCGAAGTCGTTGCCGGCGTTGAGGAAGGCGTAGGTTTTGGCACAGGTGTCCTTGGCGGGCGGCGCCCAGCCAAAGTGTTCCTTGTAATAGCGGTACAGCGAAGGCCGGCGGCAGGCATAGCTCGGGTCGAGGAGGAAGTACTCCATGTTGACGGCGACGAATTCCAGCGGGCTGGTGGTTTCGTAGATGTCCGGGCTGCGGGCGACCTGATGATTGTTCTGTTCACGTTCGCCGCGACGGCCGACGTATTGCGGCCACCCGGCGAGGTCCAGCAGGCGTGGGTCATCGCTGAGGGTAAAGCGGCGGTCGTTCTGGCCCCGGCATTGATCGGGCAGGCCGATCAGGCCGGTGATGTTGTTCTGGCGGCTGCAACGCTGGATCAGCTTGCGGTCGGCGCTGGACCACAGGCGGGCACGGTCATAGATGTGGGTCAGTTCATGCAGCACGGTGGCGAGCATTTCCCGGCGCACGGTGCCGTGGGGGCGATTGGTTTTTTGCGTCGCGGCACTGCCGTCGGTAAGGCTTTTCAGCAAGTTGCTGTTGAGGTCCAGTTCGGACACCAGCGAAGCCTGGCCGTAGGCGTTCTCGGGCATCTTGTCGGTCCAGCCGACGTCGATGGTCCGGTCCAGTTGCTCGATGAAGCGCGGCGGCAACGCCTGCATCGCTTCATCCAGCAATGCCTGGCTCGCCTGCTGCTGGGCCGGGCTCAAGCCATCGGTCTTGAGCCGCAGTTGCAGGGCGGCCTGAGCCGCGCTGGCGCCCAGCAGCAAGGTGCCGGCCAGTAGCCAGGCGGCAACGCGCCTCACAGAGAGAGGATAGCTTCGGCGAGAACCTGGTCGCTGGCGTCGCGGGCTTCCGGCACGCGGGTTCGCAGGGTGTCGAAGGCGGCTTCCAGTTGAGCGCCACGAATCTCGCCATTGCTGGCAACGAAACTGGCGGCATCGTCGTGGGCTTCGCGTACGACTTTGGAGTCGCGGATGGATGTGGTGGTGTCCGAGGTGAAATCGATGGTACGGGCCGAGGCTCGGACGATGATGTTACTGGTGGCCTTCAGGGTTTGTGCCTGGGCAACACCGGCCAACAACAGCAGGCCGAGAGCGGCGGCGATCAGCGGGCTACGCATGGAATGACTCCGAAATACAAAGATGATTATTGGACGAGAATTGCTTGCGCCAGTTCAAGGTCACTGGCGTTAAGTTTTGGCTGGGTATGGCGCAGATAATCCAGCGCTGATTCCAGTCGGGCTCCCCGCCATTGGCCGTCAGTGGCAATGAAAGCGGCAGCGTCATCCTGGGCGGCCAGTATCAGTTTATGGTCGAACGGTGCGGAGGTCACTTTGCTGGTGGCATACGCACTGACAACGAGGCTCTGGGTGGACAGGTCAAAGGCCGGAGCTTGCGTGGACCAGCAGGTGCAAAACACTACGGGAGCGATCAACAGGCGGTATGAAAAAGCCATGGGACTCGACAACTGAAAACGAGCGCCAAGGCTAGCGCAATGCCCGGGCGAGAGCCAGCACGGAGGGTTCGGGGAGCGCCTGGCGCCCCCTTTATCCCACCTGCGGTCAGATGGCCAGGATCGCCTGGGCCAGCTGCGCGTCAGTCGCGGTATTCAGTTGTGGAGCCTTTTGGCGGATCTGGGCCAGGGCGCTTTCCAGTTTTACGCCACGGATGGCGCCTTCGCTGGCAACGAAGCTGGCGGCGTCGTCACGGGCGGCACGTACGACCTTGTTGTCACGCAGGGAGGAAGTGGCATCGGAGGTGGCGTCTGAGGTGGCTTTCAGTGCGCCGACGATCGAATCCGTGGTCACGATCAGGCTGGAGGCGTTGGCATTGGCAGCCAGGGCCAACAGGGCTGCAGCGCTCAGCAGGTGAAGACGGGACATGGGGTGACTCCTGTAAATGAACGAAAGGGTGGCACAAAGCTACTGCTTGAGCAGCGAGACCATGGGCATCAGACGCCCGTTCTACAGGGTTCGCCACGTGGTAGCCGGATATTAGCCGCCGCTTATCTGTTCGGATAGCGTCCTGCGGTGATTACTCGCGCCAGAACGATTTGGCCAGCTCAGATGCCCGGTCGCCGTGACTGATACCCGCATCGGACAATTCCCGCGGATCCAGTTGAGCCAGCAGCCTGCGTGTGCGGGCCCGTTGCCCCCAGCAGACGAGTGCTGCAGCGGTGCGCTTGAGTAGCTGTATCAACCGAGGGTGTTGCTGGTTTTTGGTATTCATGACGCGCGCCTTTCATGAGGTCCTGGAACACCATCTTGGGCTGGAGGGTGCTACCGGTACAGATACACGCGGGTTAAATTGTACTGCTTAATTGTTATATTTTTTAAACTGTATCGGTCTGTAGAAAGCCGACTGTTTTCGCCATTGAAAATCCAAACCCCAGAAACAGCAGAACCCGCCGCCGGTTACCCGGGGCGGGTTCTGCTTTAACAATTCGGAGTGCTGGCGGTGGACCCGGTGGGTCAGGGCCAGCGGACGCTAATTAGCGCCAGAACGGCTTGCTCAGCTCTTCGTAGCGTTGTGCTTCGCTGATACCGGCGTCAGCCAGCAGACGCGAATCCAGACGAGCCAGTTGATGGCGGCTGGAGATGCGGCGCTGCCACAACATCAGGTTGGCGAGAACGCGCAGAGGCAGGGAAGCCTGGGTGTTTACAGCTTTTTCTTCGAAGAACAGATCGGAACTGAGTGTACGTTCCATGATGACATCCTTCCGCTTGTGGCGGGATTAGGTAGTGGTTTAACTGGTGCCAATGATCCTCCTCCCAGGCAAGACTCTCTAGATACAGTTCACCTGTATTGTGAGGGGCCAGTTAACTGTTTATAGGGGCTGTACTGTACGAAATTGGGGCAACTGTACCTGTCGGCGCTTTTATGGTGCGTTTTAGGCGTTTATGGAGTTCGAGGTAGGATATTTCAGTAGGAAATGACCGGTACAGCAGTACAGTTTTTTATAAAACTTGGGCTCGGAAGCTCGGGCTGATGAAACTGTGTTTGCATCAGCCCGAATCTGTATCAATCACGCCTTCAGCATATGCCCGGTTTCTTCCAGGTTGATGTGCCAACTCAGTGCTTCTCGCAGGATATGCGGGGTGTGCCCGCCCAGCACACAGGCTTGGGTGAAGTAGGTGTTCAGGGCATCGCGGTACGCCGGGTGCACACAGTTGTCGATGATGACCCGAGCCCGCTCCCGCGGCGCCAGGCCCCGCAGGTCCGCCAGGCCGACCTCGGTCACGAGGATGTCGACGTCATGTTCGGTATGGTCCACATGGCTGACCATTGGCACCACGCTGGAAATCGCGCCGGCCTTGGCAATCGACTTGGTGACAAAGATCGCCAGGTGCGCGTTGCGCGCGAAGTCGCCCGAGCCGCCAATTCCGTTCATCATCCGGGTGCCGCAGACGTGGGTGGAGTTGACGTTGCCATAG
Source organism: Pseudomonas sp. P7779 (assembly GCF_013386315.1). NCBI lineage: Bacteria > Pseudomonadati > Pseudomonadota > Gammaproteobacteria > Pseudomonadales > Pseudomonadaceae > Pseudomonas > Pseudomonas sp. P7779. Next base: position 134,316 of record NZ_JACARZ010000020.1, read on the forward strand.
ATGTCGAACTCCAGCGCGGTGTTAATGCCGATGATGCCCAGGCGCCGCACCACTTCCGGGTGATTGGAGATTTCCTGGGGCCGCAGCACCAATTTGTCTTTGTAGCGCTCCAGGTTGCCGAACACGTCGGCGTTGCGCCGTTCCGACAATGTGATCGAACTGCCTGAGGCAAAGCTCAGCTTGCCTGCGTCGATCAGGTCGAATGTGGAATCCTGGAGGACTTCCGAATACATCGTCAGGTCTTCGAAGGGCGACTCGATCAAACCGCACATCACCGCATTGGCAATGTTGCCGATGCCTGCCTGCAGCGGGCCGAGCTTGTTGGTCATGCGTCCGGCGTCGACTTCTTCTTTAAGGAAGTTGATCAGGTGATTGGCGATCGACTGGGTGTCGCTGTCGGGCGGCGTCACGGTGGAGGCCGAATCCGCCTGATTGGTGATGACGATCGCGACGATCTTTTCCGGCGGAATCGGAATCGCGGTGCTGCCGATACGGTCGTCCACGGCCACCAGCGGAATTGGCGTGCGGGTCGGGCGATAGCTCGGGATATAGATGTCGTGCAGGCCTTCCAGGTTCGGGTTATGCGCCATGTTGATCTCGACGATCACCTGCTTGGCGAAAATCGCGAAACTGGCGGAGTTGCCCACGGAAGTGGTTGGCACAATGTGGCCTTGCTCGGTGATCGCTACGGCTTCGATCACCGCGATGTCCGGTAGCTTGAGCTGATTGTTGCGCAGCTGCTCGACGGTTTCCGACAAATGCTGGTCGATAAACATCACCTCGCCGGCGTTGATCGCCTTGCGCAGGGTGCTATCTACCTGGAATGGCATGCGTCGCGACAGTACACCGGCTTCGGTCAGTTGCTTGTCCAGGTCGTTGCCCAGGCTGGCGCCGGTCATCAGGGTAATTTTCAGCGGTGATGTCTTGGCGCGTTCGGCCAAGGCGTGGGGCACGGCCTTGGCTTCACCGGCGCGGGTGAAGCCGCTCATGCCGACGGTCATGCCGTCCTGGATCAGTGCGGCAGCGTCAGCCGCGCTCATGACCTTGTTCAACAACGAAGGCAAGCGGATACGATCACGGTACATGGATTGTTATCTCGGGCTACGGAAGCAAGATGCGCAGTCTAGTGATTTCAAAAAATTTCGTCCCGCTACCATGGTCGAATGCCAGGCAGCGATTTAGAGCCTTTTGTCGGTTTTTACCGGCAATAAAAAACCCCAGCCTACTAAAGGCCAGGGTTTTGGGTATTGCGCTGGCGCAGTGTTTATTCGACGGCCTTGACCATGTCTTCGATGACCTTCTTGGCGTCGCCGAAGACCATCATGGTCTTGTCCAGGTAGAACAGTTCGTTGTCCAGGCCGGCATAGCCGCTGGCCATCGAGCGCTTGTTGACGATGATGGTCTTGGCCTTGAACGCTTCGAGGATCGGCATGCCCGCGATGGGCGACTTGGGATCGTTCTTGGCGGCCGGGTTGACCACGTCGTTGGCGCCTAGCACCAGCACCACGTCGGCCTGGCCGAACTCGGAGTTGATGTCTTCCATCTCGAACACCTGGTCGTAAGGCACTTCTGCCTCGGCCAGCAATACGTTCATGTGACCAGGCATACGGCCTGCAACCGGGTGGATCGCGTACTTCACGGTCACGCCGCGGTGGGTCAGCTTCTCGGTCAGCTCTTTCAGTGCATGTTGTGCCCGTGCCACCGCCAGGCCGTAGCCCGGTACGATGATTACGGTATCGGCGTTGGTCAGCAAGAAGGTTGCATCGTCAGCCGAGCCGGATTTCACCGGGCGCGCTTCTTTCGAGCCGGCCGGGCCGGCGGCGTCTGCCGTGTTGCCGAAACCGCCGAGCAGTACATTAAAGAAGGAGCGGTTCATCGCCTTGCACATGATGTACGACAGGATCGCACCGCTTGAACCCACCAGCGAACCGGCGATGATCAGCATCGAGTTGTTCAGCGAGAAGCCGATCCCCGCCGCAGCCCAGCCGGAGTAGCTGTTGAGCATCGAGACGACCACCGGCATGTCGGCGCCGCCAATCGGGATAATGATCAGCACGCCCAGCACGAACGCCAGGGCCAGCATCAATGCGAAGGCGCTGAGGTTGCCGGTGAACATGAAGGCCAGGCCCAGGCCCAGCGTCAACAGCCCCAGCACCAGGTTCAGCTTGTGCTGACCGCCGAACTGTACTGGTGCGCCCTGAAACAGGCGGAACTTGTACTTACCCGACAGCTTGCCGAAGGCGATGACCGAGCCGGAGAACGTAATTGCACCGATGGCTGCACCGAGGAACAACTCCAGGCGGTTACCGGCGGGGATCGAATCCCCCAGGTGTTTCACGATACCCAGCGACTGTGGTTCCACGACTGCGGCGATGGCGATAAACACTGCAGCCAGGCCGATCATGCTGTGCATGAACGCCACCAGCTCCGGCATCTTGGTCATTTCCACGCGCTTGGCCATGATCGAGCCGGCGGTGCCGCCGACCAGCAGGCCAACGATGACGTAGCCAATTCCGGCAGTGGCCAGCTCGGCGCCGAGCTTATAGATGAGGCCCACGGTGGTGAGCACTGCCAGCGCCATGCCGAGCATGCCGAACAGGTTGCCGCGCCGGGACGTCGTCGGGTGTGACAGGCCTTTAAGGGCCTGGATAAAGCAGATCGACGCGATCAGGTAGAGCGTCGTGACCAGATTCATGCTCATGACGATGGCGCCTCTTCTTTTGCTTTCGGGGCTTTCTTCTTGAACATCTCAAGCATCCTGCGGGTAACCAGGAAGCCACCGAACACGTTGACCGCCGCGAGGGCTACGGCCAGGGTGCCCATGGTCTTGCCCAGTGGTGTCACGGTGAGTGCGGCTGCCAGCATGGCGCCGACGATCACGATCGCCGAAATTGCGTTGGTCACGGCCATCAGCGGGGTGTGCAGGGCCGGGGTGACGTTCCAGACCACGTGATAACCGACATAAATCGCCAGCACGAAGATGATCAGGTTGTAGATACCGGGGGAAATAAGCTCTTCCATCGTCTGAATCCCTGCTTAGGCGTTTTTGCGGATGACTTGGCCGTCGCGGCACATCAGGCACGCGGCGACGATGTCGTCTTCGAGGTTGATTTCAAACTGCCCTTCCTTGGTGAAGACCAGCTTCAGGAAGTCCAGCAGGTTGCGTGCGTACAGCGCCGAGGCATCGGCGGCGACGGCGCCGGCCAGGTTGGTCGGGCCGCAGATGGTCACACCGTTTTCCACGACCACCTGGTCTGCCACGGTCAGCGGGCAGTTGCCGCCCTGGGCTGCGGCGAGGTCGATGACCACCGAGCCTGGCTTCATCTGTGCGACGGTCTCGGCGCTGAGCAGGGTCGGTGCCTTGCGACCCGGAATCAATGCGGTGGTGATGACGATGTCGGCTTGCTTGGCACGTTCATGCACGGCCAGGGCCTGGCGCTGCATCCAGCTTGTTGGCATTGGGCGCGCGTAACCGCCCACGCCAACCGCGCATTCACGTTCTTCATCAGTTTCGTATGGCACGTCGACGAACTTGGCGCCCAGGGATTCGATCTGTTCCTTTACCGCCGGACGCACGTCGGACGCTTCGATGACCGCACCCAGGCGTTTCGCGGTAGCGATCGCCTGCAGCCCTGCTACACCAGCTCCAAGAATCAGCACGCGAGCGGCTTTCACCGTACCGGCGGCGGTCATCAGCATTGGCATGAAGCGTGGGTAGTGATGGGCGGCGAGCAGTACAGCCTTGTAGCCGGCAATGTTTGCCTGGGAAGAAAGCACATCCAGGCTCTGCGCGCGGGAGGTGCGCGGCGCGGCCTCAAGGGCAAAGGCCGTGATGCCATGCTCGGCCAGTCGAGTGATGGTTTCGTTGCTGAACGGATTGAGCATGCCCACCAGCACTGCGCCGCTTTTGATCAGCGTCAGTTCGCTGTCATTGGGGGCGACCACCTTGAGGATCAGCTCGGCGCCGAATGCATCACTGGCGCTGCCAATGGTTGCGCCCGCTGCTTCATAGGCACTGTCGACGACACTGGCATTGATGCCTGCCCCGCTTTGCACAGTGACCTTGTGGCCCTGGCCGATCAGCTTCTTGATGGTTTCCGGGGTGGCAGCCACCCGCGTTTCACCGGTCTGGGTTTCGAGAGGAACACCAATGTGCACGTCAAATCTCCTGCATGATCTTTTTGCTTTGATTTTTGTAAAAGGCCAGTGCGCCACGACAGGCGAATCTGGGCGGCCGATCAGCACGATCCCGCTGAAATACAGCGGGGCGCGGCATTTTGCAGGCGAACTTTACGGCCTTCAAGAGATTATGACGGGTGACGAAAAATTAACTACAAGTCACCCCGTGACCGATTGTCGCAATGGATAGATTAAAGTCGTTTAAATACAGGAGATTAAAGAGTTTTTACCGAAATATCAGCGCTTCTCCATCGCCGACGTGAATGCTTGGGCATCGCTGCAATTTTATGGCTACAGGCCAATACCTACATGGCTTAAAGGCCATTTCAGGGTCAAAAGATGCGGTCTTCTAAATTGCGACATATATATACATATGTAGGTATTTTGTTTTGTTGACTACAAAGTTAATAAATTGACGAAGACCCTTTAGATATTGGGGTTGTAACGATGCGACTGATCAATCAGCCAGTCTCTGAACGCATGCAGAGAAGCTGATTCGACCTTTCTCTCGGGAATCATCAGGTAGTAAGCCTTTGAGCTCGCCAGTACCTGAGGGCTGGCAATCACCAAGTGCCCATCGCTCAGTTCCCTTTGAATAAGGAACGGCGGTATCAGTGCAATGCCCATATCGTGCATGGCTGCCTGGGACAACATGGAGAATAGCTCGTAACGCGGGCCTGTCATGTCGCGGGGTATGTCCAGCTGTTGCGCGTTGAACCACTGGCGCCAGGCATAGGGTCGAGTAGTTTGTTGCAGCAGGGGCAGTTCGGCGATTTCGTGTGCAGTGAAGTGCGTGCGATCGCCCAGCAAGCGCGGGCTGCATACCGGGAGCGGGTTTTCTCCCATCAGTTTGTGGGATTCGGTACCGGACCAGTCGGCATCGCCAAAGTAGATTGCCGCGTCGAATTCGGTATCGGCGAACAGGAAAGGCCGTGTGCGGTTGGTCAGGTTGACGGTGACTTCGGGATGCTGGTGCTGAAAGTCCTTGAGGCGTGGGATCAGCCATTGGGTGCCGAACGTCGGGACCACCGCCAGTTCAATAACGTTGGTGCCCTGCTGTCCCATGATCGAAAGGGTGTCGCGTTCCACGGCGTCAAGTTGCATAGCCACCCGGCGACTGTAGGAAAGCCCTGCTTCTGTCAGTTTCACGCCCCGGCGCGAGCGTCGAAACAGCTCGACACTTAAAAACTCCTCAAGACTGGCGATTTGTCGGCAGATTGCGCCCTGGGTGATCGAAAGCTCCTGTGCCGCCTTGGTAAAGCTCTCGTGGCGGGCAGCAGCCTCGAAACTGACCAGCGCCGTGGTGCTGGGAATTTTTCTGCGCATGTACCGTGACCTCACAAGTAAAGAGCATCTATGCCGATTTTGAATGTTACGGAGTGAGAAATTAGCACAAGGCTATGCAAAATCCTCGTTTGCCCTCCTCGCCTGCCCGGCCTAGGCTCCATGCACGACTTTTGATTTACTTCGCGAGGACTCACTCATGGGCGGTAAGGCAAGCTTCAACTGGATCGATCCACTGCTGCTGGATTCACAGCTCACCGAAGAAGAACGCATGGTGCGCGACAGTGCCCAACAGTTCGCCCAGGACAAGCTGGCGCCCCGTGTTCTCGAAGCCTTCCGCCATGAAAAGACTGACCCTGCGATCTTCCGCGAAATGGGTGAGACCGGCCTGCTGGGGGCGATGATTCCAGAGCAGTACGGTGGCAGTGGATTGAACTACGTCAGCTATGGCCTGATCGCTCGTGAAGTAGAGCGTGTGGACTCTGGCTACCGTTCGATGATGAGTGTGCAGTCCTCACTGGTGATGGTGCCTATCAATGAATTCGGTACCGAAGCGCAAAAGCAGAAATACCTGCCGAAGCTGGCCTCTGGTGAATGGATTGGCTGCTTTGGCCTGACCGAGCCTAACCATGGTTCCGACCCGGGCGCGATGATTACCCGCGCGCGCAAAGTGGATGGCGGCTACAGCCTCACTGGCAGCAAGATGTGGATTACCAACAGCCCGATTGCGGATGTGTTCGTGGTGTGGGGCAAGGACGATGCGGGCGACATCCGCGGCTTCGTGCTGGAAAAGGGTTGGAAAGGCCTGAGTGCTCCGGCGATCCACGGCAAGGTCGGATTGCGCGCCTCGATCACCGGTGAAATCGTCATGGATAACGTGTTTGTTCCTGAAGAGAACATCTTCCCGGATGTGCGTGGCCTGAAAGGACCGTTCACTTGCCTTAACTCGGCACGCTACGGGATCTCGTGGGGTGCCTTGGGGGCCGCGGAGTTCTGCTGGCATACCGCGCGTCAGTACACCCTTGATCGCCAGCAGTTCGGGCGGCCTTTGGCGGCTACTCAACTGATCCAGAAGAAGCTCGCAGACATGCAGACTGAAATCACCCTGGCGCTGCAAGGATGCCTGCGGTTGGGTCGTATGAAGGATGAGGGCACTGCGGCTGTGGAAATCACCTCGATCATGAAGCGTAACTCGTGTGGCAAGTCGCTCGACATTGCCCGGATGGCGCGTGACATGCTCGGTGGTAACGGCATCTCGGATGAGTTCGGCATTGCCCGCCACCTGGTCAACCTTGAAGTGGTGAATACCTATGAGGGTACTCACGACGTGCATGCATTGATCCTGGGGCGAGCGCAAACCGGTATTCAGGCGTTCTATTAATAGGAGAACGACCATGGGCGCGCTTTCGCACCTGCGGGTACTGGATTTGTCGCGAGTGCTGGCGGGCCCTTGGGCCGGGCAGATACTTGCAGACCTTGGCGCTGAAGTGATCAAGGTCGAGCGGCCCGGGAATGGCGACGACACTCGTGCCTGGGGGCCACCCTTCCTCAAGGATGCGTATGGGGAAAACACCACTGAGGCGGCGTATTACCTGTCTGCCAATCGCAACAAGGAATCGGTGACGATCGACTTCACGCGGCCGGAGGGCCAGAAGCTGGTGCGTGACCTGGCGGCGAAGTCCGACATTCTGATCGAGAACTTCAAGGTAGGCGGCTTGGCGGCCTATGGGTTGGACTATGAGTCGCTCAAGGAGCTCAATCCGGAGTTGATCTACTGCTCGATTACCGGGTTTGGTCAAACCGGGCCCTATGCGACGCGGGCGGGCTACGACTTCATGATCCAGGGGCTTGGCGGGCTGATGAGCCTGACTGGCCGCCCGGAGGGTGAAGACGGCGCCGGACCGGTTAAGGTTGGCGTGGCGCTGACGGATATTCTTACGGGGCTTTACTCGACAGTTGCGATCCTGGCGGCCATGGCTCACCGGGATCATGATGGTGGCGGCCAGCATATCGATATGGCGTTGCTGGATGTGCAGGTGGCTTGTCTGGCTAATCAGGCGATGAACTACCTGACGACGGGCGTCTCTCCAAAGCGCCTGGGTAACGCTCATCCGAATATCGTTCCCTATCAGGATTTTCCTACGGCGGATGGCGACTTCATTCTTACTGTGGGTAATGATGGGCAGTTCCGCAAATTTGCCGAAGTGGCTGGGCAGCCCCAGTGGGCGGATGATCCTAGGTTTGCTACTAATAAGCTGCGAGTGGCCAACAGGGCGGTGCTGATTCCGTTGATCCGTCAGGCTACCGTGTTCAAGAGCACGGCTGAATGGGTAGCTCAGTTGGAGCGAGTAGGTGTGCCTTGCGGCCCGATCAATGACCTGGCGCAGGTGTTTGCCGATCCTCAGGTAAAAGCGCGCGGGTTGGCGATGCAGTTGCCTCATGCGTTGGCTGGTACTGTGCCCCAGGTGGCAAGTCCTATGCGCCTGTCCAAGACGCCTGTTGAATACCGCAGCGCACCTCCGCTGTTGGGTGAGCATACCTATCAGGTGCTGCAGCAAGTGCTGGGTTTGACGCCAGCGAATGTGTCGGCTTTGAGGGAGGCCGGGGTCATCTGAAGCTTCTCTTCTATATAGAGGGTTGTTGAGGCTCTCTATATAGAGGGAAGTTGGTCGGTTTTTAGCCAGAAATGCCTATTTGATAGAAAAGCTGAATTAAGGGTTGACGGCAGATTCTGGAAGTCTATAATTCGCCCCACTTCCGGCGCAGTCGAAACGGAAAACTCCTTGGTAAACAAAGAGTTATGTAGGTTTCGGCAGCGAGTTGCTTCAGATCATCGAAGCC
>NZ_JACARZ010000197.1:0-435 GCF_013386315.1 Pseudomonas sp. P7779
CTTCGGCCGAGAGGTAGATGATCGGCACGCTGACGTAGCGGTCATTGTGACGGATCACCTTGGCCAGCTCGGTACCGGTGCAGGCCGGCATATACATGTCGAGGATAATCAGGTCGGGCTGGAAGTCCGCCAGCTCGGCCATGGCCTGGATCGGTTCGATCAGGGTGCGGGTAACGATACCGGCACTGTTGAGCAGGCGCTCGGTGTGCATCGCCTGGGCCCGCGAGTCGTCGATGATCAGCACTTTATAAGGTTCGTACTGGGCGACGCAGGTCAGCACCTCGATTTTTTCCAGCAGGCTCGACGCCTCCAGGGTGCCGGTGAGGAACTCCTGGCCGCCGGCGCGCACGGCGGCCAGGCGGGTGGGGGTGTCGGTTTCGTGCAGGCTGAAAAACAGCAGTGGCAGCTTTTGCTCCAGGCCTTCCTGGGCTTCGG
>NZ_JACARZ010000198.1:0-341 GCF_013386315.1 Pseudomonas sp. P7779
TCGACATCGACCACTTCAAGCGGGTCAACGACAGCCACGGCCACCCCATGGGCGACCGGGTGATCAAGAGCCTCGCGCTGTTTCTCAAGCAGCGCCTGCGCAAGACCGACTATATAGGCCGTTACGGCGGCGAAGAATTTGCCATCGTGATGCCCGACACCGACCTCGACAGGGCTTGCCAAGTACTTGACGAGATTCGCGGGCGCTTTGCCGAGATTCACTATCCCGCCCAGCCCCAGGATTTGTGGTGCACGTTCAGTGCCGGCGTGGTGGAGCTCTGCGACGGCTCCGACAGCCTGATGATGGCGGCCCAGGCCGACGAGGCGCTGTACCGCGCCAAG
>NZ_JACARZ010000199.1:0-1033 GCF_013386315.1 Pseudomonas sp. P7779
CCTAGTCAAATCGCCTCAGCCATCAACAACTCCCGCGTATACGGATGCCGCGCATCAGCAAACAGCGCCGCCGTCTCCCCCTGCTCCACCACCCTCCCCTGACGCATCACCGCAATCCGGTCGCACAACCGCGCAGCCACCCGCAAGTCATGAGTAATAAACACAATGCTCAACCTGAACCGCCGCTGCAGCGACTCCAGCAACTCCAGAATCTGCACCTGGATCAGCGCATCAAGCGCCGACACACACTCATCAGCGATCAACACCTTAGGCTCCACCGCCAACGCCCGGGCGATCCCTATGCGCTGCCGCTGCCCCCCGGAAAACTCATGAGGAAACCGCTCAAACGCCGCTGCCGGCAACCCCACCAACCCCAGCAACTCACGGGCCCGCCGCTCGGCATCCGCCTTGGAAACCCCCTGCACCAAAGGCCCAGTCATAACAATCTGCCCCACCGTCTGCCGCGGATTGAGCGACGCAAACGGATCCTGGAAAATCATCTGCACATCACTGCGCAACGCTCGCAGCCGCCCTTCAGACAACCCCGCGACCTCCCGCCCCAACCACTCGATCCGCCCGCTGTCAGCACGCAGCAAACGCACCAGGCACCGACCCAGGGTCGACTTGCCCGACCCCGACTCCCCCACAATCCCCAACGTCTCGCCTTCACGCAATTGCAGCTGAACCGCATCCAACGCCTGAGTCGTACGCCGCCCCCACCAACCGCTGCGGCTGCGGAACACCTTGCCCAGCGCTTCGGCCTTCAGCACCACAGGGCCAGCCACCTGCGTACGTGGCACCAGCGGTTGCGCCGACACCGCCGCCAACAACTGCCGGGTGTAATCTTCCCGGGGCACACGCAACACCGCCGGGGCCGTGCCCTGCTCCACCACCCGGCCCTTTTCCAGCACCAGCACCCGGTCGGCAATCGCCTCGACCACGGCAAAGTCGTGGGTGATAAACAACAGTGCCATGCCCTTGTCCTGCTGGATCTTGCGCAGCAGGTCGAGAATCTGCGCCTGGGTGGTCACGT
>NZ_JACARZ010000200.1:0-1273 GCF_013386315.1 Pseudomonas sp. P7779
GCGGGGCAAGAGCGTTTTGGTGGACTTGTTCCCTCGTAGCGGACGCCAAGAAGCGATATTTTAATCGCAATCTTGGAGGTACTTATGGCACAGCAAACTCGCCGCAGTTACACCGACGACTTCAAAGCTCAGGCAGTGACACTTGCTGAAAGCATTGGTCGAGGAGAAGCTGCCCGACAGTTGGATATCTCGGTCAAAACCTTAGGTAATTGGCTGGACGCCGCACGCAACGGGCGTCCTCTCAGGTCTCCTGCCCGGCATCCGGTCTCTGACCTGGAAAGCGAGCTGGCTCGGCTTCGAGCTGAAAATGCCACGCTCAAAATGGAGCGAGAAATCCTAAAAAAAGCGACGGCGTTCTTTGCCAAAGAGTCCAACTGAGATACGCCTTCGTCGCCCGTGAACGGACTCGCTTTCCGGTTAGGCTGTTATGTCGAGTGATGGAGGTCTCGGTGTCGGGCTTTCACGGCTATTTGAAGCGCCAGGAGCGTCCGGATCCAGACGCCGCGATTCGCCTGGAGATTCGTGCGATTCATCGAGCAAGCCGCGGCACTTATGGGCGGCCGCGCATGGTTCAGGCGCTTCATAACCGCTCTTACACGATAGGGCACAAGCGGGTAGCTCGGCTGATGAGAGAGGAGATGCTGCGAGGAAAAATCAAAGCCCGGTTCAAACATTCAACGGATAACCGGTATATCCAACCCATTTCTGACAATGTGTTGAAACGACGCTTTTCTGTGACAAGTCCCGTAGCCGCTTGGGTGGGTGATATCACGTATATTTCGACACGCCAGGGGTGGTTGTACTTGGCTGTGGTGTTGAGTGTTCAGACCCGGCAGGTGCTTGGATACAGCCTGTCGGATCGTATGCCCGAGGGTTTGGTACAACAGGCGTTCATGAACGCCTGGACGAAAACGCCAGTTGATCACGGGGTGATTTTTCACTCTGATCGAGGCCGGCAATACACGGGTAGCGGTTTTCGCAGCATGATCGCGGAAAGAGGCTTTGTGCAAAGCATGAGCCGTAAGGGAAACTGCTGGGATAACGCCGTAGCAGAGAGCTTTTTTGCCTCACTCAAGAAGGAAGAAGCCACGGGTGTGTATCCCAGCAAAGCACAGGCCCATGCATCAATCGCAAGCTACATCCATGGGTTTTACAATGCGACACGGCTGCACTCGGCGCTGGGATACAGGTCACCTAATGACTACGCAAAGCACCTGAAGCACTCTGCTTAACACTCGCTTTATGGCGTACGTTTGGAGGGAGCAAGTCCATG
>NZ_JACARZ010000201.1:0-2194 GCF_013386315.1 Pseudomonas sp. P7779
CGCGCAAGGCCAGGATCGGGGTCAGCTGGTAGCGGGTGGAGAACTTGCCGTTGGTGGTGGTGCCCGAGCCGTCGTTGTAGTGCTCGTAGCGCCCGGCCAGGTCCACGTGCCATTTGTCGGTGAGGTCCTGGCCGATCTCGCCGTAGCCCGCGAGGCTGATGCGGCTTTTTTCGGCGGCGTCGGCCGGGGTGGTACCGGCACCGGAAATGGTCCCGGGTGGAATGATCGCGCCGTTGGCACCGGTGTCGAACGGCCCGCTGGCGTAGGAGGCGAGGTCACCCTTGCCGATCTTGTAGTCTTCGTAGCGCTGTTCCAGGCCCCAGGAAATCTGCGTCGGCTTGTACAGGCCGAGGTCGAAGGCGCGGGTCAGGTCGAGGTTGTTGGTCCACTGGCTGAAGGTTTTTACGCCGGTGTCGACCGAGGTCGGTGAGTTCGGGCCGTAGCTCAGGTTGTAGGTGTCGGTGAGGGTGGCCCGGGCATGGTCCTGGCCGTAGGTGCTCGACAGGTCATAGTCCCAGCCGGCGGCCTGGCCCTTGCCGCCAAACGCCACCTGGAAGTCGTCTTCGATGAAGCGCAGGTTGTCTTCGATACCTTCCGGGTACGGGGTCTGGATGCCGTTGAACGACGGCGGCTGGTGGAATGCCAGGGGCTTTTCCGAGTTGCGGTGGGTGTAGGTCGAGAACGAGTACAGGGTCAGCGCGTCGGCGACCGGCAGCTCGGCGTTGTAGCCGAGGCTGAAGTTCTTCGCCTCGGGCAAGCCGGTGCCGTAGTAGGTGTGGCGTTGGCTGGTGTTGCCGGCACTGTCGGTGTACGGCGCCGCATCGGAACGGTCCGAGACGTCCTGTTTCTTCACGTCCAGGGCGAGGTTGATGAAACCGTCGTTGGGCAGGGCCAGGCCGACATTGCCGGTTTGGCGCACGGTTTCGCCGTCGCCGTTTTCATAGTTCTGGCCGTAGGTGGTGGACAAGCTGCCGCCGTGGTCGGTTTGCTTGAGCACGATGTTGATCACGCCGCCGATGGCGTCCGACCCGTATTGCGCCGAGGCGCCGTCACGCAGGACTTCGATGTGATCCACCAGGGCGGTGGGGATCATGTCCAGGTCCACCGGTTGCGAGCCGGAGTTGAGGGAGGTGGCGTTGTTCAGCAGCGCGCNNTTGCCGTTGACCAGCACCAGCACCTGGTCGCCGTTCAAGCCGCGCAGGCTGATGGGGCGCACGATCGAGGTCGAACCGAAGCCCGACGAGGCCGGCTGGTTGAGGGACGGCAGCACCTTGCTCAAGGCACGGGTCAGGTCGCCCTGGCCGGTGGCGAGCAACTGCTTGGAAGAAATCACGTCCACCGGCGCCGGGCTGTCGGCCAGGGTGCGGGCCTGGCCACGGTTGCCGATGACCACGACGGTGTCCAGGGGGTTGTCGCTGGCCGGGGCGTCGGCGGCGAGGGTCAGGCTGCTGTAGCTGACGGCCTCGCACACGGCGAGGAACAACAGGGTATGGGCGAAAGCCTTGCCGGGTTGGCGGCGGCCTGCGGCGCGTGATGGATTCATGATGTGCAACACTCCAGTGTGGTTAGGCAACGGGCCTTGTTCGAGGACGGCTTGTTAAGTTCAAGCTCTGGTGGAGGCAGGAGAGCAAAGGCTGTGCCATCGCTGAAAAGTCTTGGATAACAAGGAGTTGTTGGAGGGTTTGCGGGGCGGGTGGTGTTTTTCTAACAGGCGGGAGGGCAGGGTGTTGGTTTTTGTGCAGGGGATTTTTTCGCGAAGCTGCTAGCGTACGCTGGGCCGGGGGAGCGCCTCCTTGGCACACCCCTTGCTCTCCCCACGCCATACCTAAACCCAAGGAAGCTTTTCTGTATGCCTAGACCTGGCCCGCGCAACGCCCTCACTGATATTCCCGGCCTGGAGGTTGGCCACGCCACAGACCTGTACGCCGACACCGGCGTCACGGTGATCCGCCCGGATGGTTTCTGGACTGCCAGTATCGACATTCGCGGTGGAGGCCCAGGTGGTCGCGAAACCGCGGCGCTGGAGCCGGAGAACATGGTGGGCCAGCTGCACGCGCTGGTGTTTGCCGGTGGCTCGGTGTTTGGCCTGGCGGCGGCGGATGCGGTGGCGGCGAAGTTGTCCCAGGACCAGGTGGGGTTGCATTTGAAGCCGGGTGCGCCGGCGATTCCTATCGTGCCGGCGGCGGTGTTGCAT